>NZ_JADMQH010000007.1:0-281729 GCF_015559655.1 Bacteroides sp. 1001136B_160425_E2
AAATAGCCTTGATGGTCCTGAAGTCCTATACCAACTTTTCCGATTCACAACTGATTGAACATTTAAACGGTAATATTTATTACCAATTATTTTGTGGTGTTCAAATTGATCCTCTTCATCCGCTAACCAATCCTAAAATCGTTAGTGCAATTCGTCAAGATTTAGCGGATCGTCTTGATATTGGGTCTCTCCAGCCTATTCTGGTCGAGCATTGGAAACCTTATCTTGAGAATCTTCATGTCTGTATGACCGATGCCACCTGTTATGAAAGTCATCTGCGCTTTCCTAGTGATGTCAAACTCTTATGGGAAGGTATTGACCGGCATTACCTTCGCTCCATTATCAGAGGTTAGGAAACCAAATCAGTTGAATTCGGAGCCGAAGTCAACAATATACAGATAGACGGAATCTCCTTTATAGAACATATCTCCTTTAAGGCTTTTAACGAAGGGGTACGTTTGAAAGACTGTATTCATTTGCAACAACAACTGACCGGGGGTAGGGTTAAGGCGCTTGCGGCGGATTCAATCTATGCCAATAATGCCAACCGGAAATTTTGTACAAAATATCATATAAGTACTTCCTTTAAGCGTAAGGGCAGAGCTGCCAAAGATGAGCCGTTTCGTAAGATCTTACGCTCGGAACTCAGCCGTGAAAGAGCTACCCGCCTGGAAGGAAGCTTTGGAACACAGAAACAACATTACTCACTGGCCAGGATAAAAGCCAGAAATAGGAAAACGGAAATGCTTTGGATTTTCCTTGGAATACATACGGCTAATGCGGTATGTATGATAGAAAAGGTCTAAAAGAGTAAAGCCAAGCCTCTGTCTTGATTGAAATCAGAGTGGAACACAGAACGTTTCCACCGCTTGCGGTGGCAGAAACGTTTTTAGTTACCTTTGTTGTAGGCATAAGAAGCAAGCCGGTTGTTTTTTGGGCTTTCAACCCCACAAAAGAGTATGGCTCCTTGTCCTGCGAATTGAAGATTGGTCGTCAGAGGCCGTATAGAAGAATGCTCATCGACAGAACATGGCTTATGCCTTTATCCATCAACAACAGTAACAATATTATCATGGCAAAGAAAGCAAAAAAGTCAAGACCGCCAAAGGTGCGGAACTTCGGATAGTCAATCCCGATGCAGTGGGAATAGATATCGCGGACGGTATCATGCAGGTCTGCGTTCCTGCCGACCGCTCCAAGGACAACAACCGCGCGTTTGGAGTATATATATCCGACTTGCATGCCATCTCGGCATGGCTCAGGGAATACGGCATAAAGACAGTCGCAATGGAATCCATTGGGGTTTACTGGATATCGCTGTTCTGTCGTCTTTAGGAGGACGGGCTGGATGTCGTATTGGCCAACGCAAAGGATGTGAAGAACATAACGGAGAGGAAAACCGACGAGTCGGATGCCGAATGGCTGATGTTGCTGCACCAGGACGGATTGCTCAAGGCAAGTTTCCAACCGCACAACGACGCCAAACGGATGAAGACATTTACCCGTCATCGTGATCCCCTCTCCCGTGAGGCCTCAAGCATAGTTCTACGTATGCAGAAAGCCATGCAGTAGATGAATATAAAACTTACGCTTGTCCTGTCCGACATTACGGGAAAATCCGGCATGCGTATCATTGAAGCCATTCTCGCAGGTGAACGTGACCCCAAGAAACTTGCCGATTTGGCTGACATCCAGTGCAAAACCCCGAAAGAGGAAATAGCCAAGGCACTTGAGGGTAACTGGGAAGAAGACCTCATGTTTGTCCTTAGGCAAAACTACGATACTTTCAAACATTTTTGCGTCCAACTTGACCGATGTGACACGGAACTGGAAAAACTCATGGAAAACTATCGCACGGAGGTTGCCGAAGCAGGGCGGCCGTCATATAGTCCGACGAAAAAACGTCGTGACTATCACAAGCGTAAACGGACTGTAGGCTTCGATGTGGAAAGAAAGACATATGACATGTGGGGAGTGAATGTCTTTGAGATACCCGGCATAAGCCACCTGACCGCACTTGAACTGATGAGTGAATTGGGGCACGACTTTACCCGGAAGTTTCCATCTTCCAAACAGTTCTGCTGTTGGTGCAACATCGCACCGAACACTAAGATATCAGGAGGAAAAAGAATATCAAGCCACGTGCCACTCCGTCGAAACAATGTCGGATTGATTTCTCGGAGTATCGCTTCCTCGCTCGCCAACGCAAAGAACCAACTGGGAAGCTTCTACCGCAGGATACGTTCAAGAGCCGGAGGAAAAGCTGCTGTTATTGCCACAGCCCATAAAGTCGCGAAATATTCTTTGCCATGGTTGCAAACCAAACACCTTATAACCCAGAAAAAGTCGGTATAGGCGAGAAAGTATTACTCGAAAAACGGATTACGAGATACAAGCGTGAATTAGAACGAATTACCGGTACTCATATAGAGATTGGCAATACATGTGTTCCATAGAAGAAGGAACGTTTACTGAATATCCCTAGGACATTTCGCCTGCCACTCTGTTTTTAGAGGTTATTTTATCACTTTACTTTTCTGCTGTTCTCTATATTGGCGCGGTGGCATGCCAAATCGTTGAGCAAATAATTTATAGAATGTTCCACGATTGGTAAATCCGGTTTTGTCCATAATTTCTTCAATAGTGAAATTCTTAGTCAATAACAAACGCTCAGCTATGGTGAGACGATACTCCTTGATAATATCAGTTGGTGATTTTTCGGTTATTGGTTTTAGTTTCCGATAAAATTGGCGGCTACTATAGCCTAACTCGCTACTTAGTAATTCGACTGATAGTTCAGGATTTTCGAGGTTCTTTTCTATGATTTCTGTTATTTTGTTCAGGAAGTCATGATCTTCCTGGTGTATAAGATTGCCGTTTTCTATTTGGAAAGAACTAAATATGGAGTTGTAATATTCTTTTAGGTCTGATTTTCGCTTTATCAACCGATAGACAATTTTCTCTAGATATTTAACATTAAAAGGTTTGGTAACGTAGGCTTCTGCTCCTGAGTCAATACCTTTCACTTGATCATCTTCATGATGAAGGGCAGATAATAAGATTAATGGTATATGACTCCATAGCTTGTTCTGCTTAACGCGATGAGTAAAAGAGAGCCCGTTGATTTCGGGCATCATTACGTCTGATATGATTAAGTCGGGTTGTTTCAACTCTAGGGTAGCAAGAGCTTCTTTGGCATTGCTGAAGGATAATACGTTATAGCTATTTATAAATATTTCTGAGATAAACCACAGCATGGAGGGATCATCGTCAATAATCATAATTGTCTGTTTGGAAGAGTCGAAGTTTTTAACTGTCTTTTCTAGTTCTATAGGCTTTATGTTAGTTTTTAATAGTTCTGTTTGATATACTTCATGAGAAACCTCTTGTTCCGTCGGAGATAGCTCTGGTAAGATGACAGTGAATGTGGTAGTTTCATCAGGAATACTTTCAACGTTGATTTGTCCATTCAATAGGGTTACCATACTTTTACAGATAGCTAATCCAAGCCCGTTTCGTGAGTTATTCCCATTGGTTTCAAAAGAATCCAATATCTTGTAGCGGTCAAATATTTTATCAAGATTTTCTTTTGCTATCCCTTTCCCGGAATTGGATATGCGTAGGATTAGTTGTTGATCTTCTGTTTTTAACTCAAGAGTAATATTTCCTTTGTTGGGGGTATATTTAAATGCATTAGAAAGCAGGTTGTTGGCTATTTTATTAAAGCAACTGATATCTGTATTCCATTGGATATCCGGTTGGATATCCAACAAATAGTTGAGTTCCCTGTTTTCGGCTAGTTCACTGAATGAATCTGCTATGCTGCGAATCTTGTCCGCAACGGGTAGTCTTTGGATGGAGAGAGTCTTATTGCCAGTTTCCAATCTGCGAAATTCAAGTAATTCTAATATTAGGCTATTCAGCTTTTCTGCATTCTGCTGTATAATTTGACCATATTTGCGGATGTATGAATCTGTATGTGTATAAGCAAGTATTTTCTCACATGGACCGTAGATCAATGTCAAAGGTGTGCAGAATTCATGGGTAATATTGGTAAAGAAACGCAGTTTGGATTCATATATTTCTTCTTTCTTTTCCCTATTCATTTTTTCAATCATGTGGTATTGCTTGAGACGATATTTCCAGATGATCTGATAGATTATTAAAGTGCAGAAGATGGCAAACAAGATAAAGTAGGCAGTATAAGCCCAGTTACTCAAATACCAGGGGGGAGTAATGCAGATACTTAATTCTACAGGTTGACTTTCTTTGCCATTTATATTATTCTTGTATTTTACTAGCAGAGTATATTGACCGGGTGAGAGATTAGAGAAAATGGCACTGGACACTGTTCCGCTTTCTATCCAATGTTCACTTATTTTATCCAGTTTGTAGGAGTAGGAATAGTTGTTTCCGTTTATATAATCAAGGGCCATGAAGTCTATACAGAAGAAGTTCTGGCTATAATCCAGTTGAAGTGTGATTTGTTTGTCATCAACAGTCAGAAAATCATGGATATTGTATTCCTTACCAAAAATAGAGAGTCCTTTAAAATGTATTTGGGGCATATAGTCTTCTATAAGATAGTTGTTGGATTTGATAGTGACAAATCCGTTTGTTCCTCCAAAAAACAATGTCCCAGTCCGGGTATCCTTGTAAAAAGCACCATCGCTGAACTCGGTGGTAGTCAGCCCGTTCCCTTTATCATATGTTTGGGAGGTATTGCTCTGTTGGTTGAATCTTACCAGGCCTTGATTAGTGCTGATCCAAAGATTACCTTGCAAGTCCTCCAAAATGCCATGTATGGTGTTGTTGGAAAGTAATTTGGCCCTGTCGTGATGTTGTGGACTGTTGGGAGTGTAGTGAAGCAATCCGGAGCTGGTTCCCAGCCAGTACCCTTTAGAGTTTTTGTGAATGGCGAAAATATCGTTGACTGTCTGGCTATTTACAATATCGTCGAATCTATGTGGAGTCAGCTTTTCAGTTTTTATATTCAAGTGGTAGGCGCCATAGCCGCGATTACCAAACCAAAGGATAGAGTCGTTCTCTTGAAAGGAAGTAAAAAAGTAATTGGTGGCCATACGTCCATTGTCTTGTACTATTCTGTTGGCCGACTTTATGACAGGAGAAACATTGTCTTCTTTTAAAACCACCTTTACGATACCTTCGCCAACGGTTGCTATCCATAAAGTGGTATCATTTAATTCGTTGATGGAATGTACGTATTTTACTTTCTTACCATTGGCTATAATCGGAAATTCTTTTAGTTTTTTTTCTTTGTATGAATAGTAATTGATGCCGTTTTCGGTTCCTATCCATAACTTGTTCATGCCACCGGGAGCAAAACAATAGACAGCATTATTGATTAATGAACTGTTGCTGACAGTGAATCGGTCAAAGGATGTCAGTGTACTTGCTTCGGGCGAATAATTTTTGATGCGTAATATACCTCCTCCTTTAGTACCTATCCATAGTGTCTGTTCTTCGTCATAATAGAGTGCTCGTACAGGGTTATTGATTTGATATATAGGAGTATCCAATAGAGTGTTGGTAATGGAGAAGGCATCATTATAATACATATATAGTCCTTGTCCATCTGTTCCTATCCAAACGATATCTTGAAATTTATCTTTCATCAGACAAAAAATGCCGGAATGAATTTCCGTTGATTGTATCTGATATTTGATTTTCTGGTCGGCCATATATTTTAATATAATCAACCCGCTGCTTTTAAATCCGATATAGTAATCATTCTGTTGTTTGATAACCGAAGAAACATCTCCGTGGCTCTCTATTTCTGTTTTGAGATCTGCTATATAGTACTCTTTCAGGTTATTAAAGTCATATTCATACAATGAATAAGTTTCATCAATAAAGTAGGCTAAGTGCTCATCTGAAAAAGCCCATAGCAGCTTTTCGGGGTGTGTAAAAAGATTGTTGGGGACTAGTGTTAACTCCTGGTTTTCTTTTTTTATCGAGTAGCTGCAGGTGTTATTATTAGATGTGAAGATCCAAAGTACATTATTCGTGTCGATCATCATGGATAACACGTGCTCGAATGCCATTGGAGGAACTTTTAGTCTTTGGAATGTCTGTTGTTCCTGTTGGTAATGATAAAGGTATCCGTCATCTTTTAATATGAAAAGTTCGTTATCATCGCTTTTGGCTATATGAAAATTGTCTTTGAATTCAGTGAAGTTTTGGCATGTCTGTTGCTTGGTGTCTAATCGGTCAAAACCATAGTTTGTCTTTATCCATAACACATCCTTTTCGGCTTCCATGATATGATGTATCAGGTTGCCGGAGAGTAAAGCTTTTGAGGAATCAGGGTGATATTGCTGTATACTGTTACCGTCAAAGATATTTAAACCATCACATGAGCCAATCCAAATAATGCCTTCCTGATCTTGATAGAGAGAGGGAATGGCACTGTTTGACAAGCCGTCCTTATTGGAGAATTGTCTTAGGCTGTATGCGTAAAGTATATGTGGAAAACAGCATAAAAGACCAATCAACAGTAGAAGTGCGGAGAAAGGGTGTATGGTTTTCATATTTACGTGGGTTGAACTAGAATGATGCAAATATAAATAATAATGGCAGGATTTGATAGCAAAAAAATAGAATATTTTATATCGGCAATGTTGATTTTATGCTTTTTGAAAGGCAATAGAGTATTATTGGTATAATTAAGATAAAAGAACATTCGGAATTAAAACTACCCATTTCTTCATTATGGATAGTTTTGATTCCGAAGAGATCTTTACTTTAATTTATATAACTTTTGTTGGAATGAATGGTGTATTCATGCTTTCCTGCTCCTACTGTGTATTTTTTATCGGCATAAATTGTAGCTGTACAGCCGGCAGGAATTGTGACAGATAGGGTTATCATATCGTTACCTGTACGTTTCCATGCAGAGCGTATCATACCGCGGATAGAATTGTAACTACCTTCTACCCAATCCAGACCTTGAACAAAATGGGGATGAATAATGATGTGTTGGAATCCCGGTTCTTTCTCACTGTAATTTATGCCGGAAAGTGCATTATACATCCAGGCGCTTATATCTCCCATAAACACATGGTTTAGGGAAGCGTCGTGAAATTCGGGACTTAATAACCATGTTTCGGCCAGCGTGGTATATCCTTTGGTTTCTACCCAATATCCCCAGGAAGGAGCTTCTGTCTTGGTTATCATCTTGTAAGCATCTTCTATATAGCCATATTTTGTAAGCATGGCTGGTACGCTCTTGCTACCCAATAAGCCGAAATCCAAAAAATAATTGTTCTCCGCTACCACTTGATGTAATTTATCTGCCACTTGCTGTTGTTTGCCTTCAGGCACAATATCCATGTATAATGCGATGGCCTGAGCTGTTTGTGTACCATTGGCATATACACCTGTTTCTTGATTAAAGTATTTTCGATTGATTAATTCTTTTAGTTCTTCAGCTTTCTTTTGGAATGTTGTAGCGTCTTTCCCCAGTAACTTTGCAAAGCGCGCCATCATTTTATAATCCTGATAGTAGTACAAGGTGGAAGTATAGTCATTGGGAGTTTGTGCACGATAGAACACCCAATCTCCTAAACCGAAATTAAGGTAGCCACCATCCACTTCTTTATTCTTTAGGTATTCCAGATAGAGGAGCATGCTGGGATAAAGTTTTTCTATGGAATGAGTCTCTCCATAATAGTTATAAAGCGCATTGGGAATGATGAAGAGTGCGGCATCCCATACTGGCCCCGGCCATTCACCGTATCCCCATGTGTCGCTCGGAATAATGCCGGAAATATTGCCATTGGGACGCTGGTTGTCTATGAAATCATTCATCCATTTCTCATAGAATGTGATACCGTCAAAATTAAGTAAGGCTAAGTCTATTGCTATATGTGCATCGGCTGTCCAGCCGTTTTTTTCACGTTGGGGACAGTCGGTCGGTATGCTATGGATATTGCCTGTATAACTTAGATTGGTGGCTGCCCATATCTTGTTTAGTAAATTGTTAGAGCATTTGAATTCACCAGTTTGTCGGATCCCCGTACGGAGGAATAGTCCGGTTAAATTATCTGTAGTCAGAGTCACAGACTCACTACATTCTACTTCTACATAACGGAAGCCATGATAACAGAATTGGGGAATGAAGATTTCTTCTTCACCCGAACCGCTTAAAATGAAAACATCAGTCTGGAATATTTCACCCGGTTTTTCGGGATGATAGTATACATCAATGTTTCCTTGTTCCAGCCGTCCGTTTTCTTTTAGCAACTCACCATGACGCAATGTGTAAGTGGTACCTGCTGTTCCTTTTACTTTTAACCGACATATACCAGAAATATTTTTACCCATATCGAATACATAAATCTTGTTGCCGAAAGCTTTTACGGCAACAGGCATGATTTCCTCTGTTACTTGTATGGCAGGCATTGTTTGTGCAACCAGCAGTTTTGTCGGTTGTTCAGTTATTTGGGAGTTTGCCCATTTAGAGTCATCGAAATTCGCGGTATTCCATCCCTTTTCCTCCAAACGTGCGTCATATTTGTCTCCACTATATATGTTGTTGTAAATATAGGGACCTATATTCGTTTTCCAGGTAGCATCTGTGCCGATAATATCTGTAGTGCCATCTTCATAAGTAATCCGGAGTTCACATAGCAAACGAGGTCTGTTTCTCCAGCGAGCTTTTTCAAAATTCCATACTGCCCGACTTTGGCAGTTGTAAAAACCATTACCCAATACTGCCGCCAGAGCATTATCACCCTTTGTCAGTAACTTCGTGACATCATGAGTCACGTATAACATACGTTTGTCAAAATGTGTATATCCGGGATCCAGATAATGGTTGCCGACACGGCAGCCGTTGATGAACATTTCATAATATCCGCCTCCGCTTATATATATGCGTGCTTTCTTTATCTTTTTTTCTACAGTGAAAGCTTTTCTGAATAGGGGCGCCGATTCTGTTTCTTTCTCCAAGGCATCGGTGATCCATTGTGCTTTCCAATCTGTGGCAGCTACTTTGGCCATCTCAAAAGAAGCAACTGGAGAGACTATTTTTTTTCCGTCATTTCCACAAACTATAACCTGCCAATAATATTGGGTATGGCTTAGTAATGGTTTTCCACTATACACGGAATGAGGATTAGTGCTGTGTATTTCTTTCGAATCCCATACATCAGCTTTTCCTTTTTTCAGCAGTTCGGAAGAAGTTGCTACTCCTATATGGAATGTTGTTTGTTGGAAATTTCCGTTATCTCCTTTAAAAGCCCAGGTGAAACGGGGATTTTCAGTATCAATGCCTAATGGATTGTCTAAATACTCGCATTGCATTTTTATTATCTCTATGGCATTATTTGTTTTGCAGGCTGCTAAAGATATAAACAGATATATAATGGTGGCGAATCGGTATATAATTTTTCTATGCATATTATTATTTTAAAGAATATTATAGTGAGAAATCATGTCATTTACTTTTGATATGGAGTAGTCCTTTTTTTAATCCAGTTCCGGTAGCTTCTAAAATAATCTCCCCGGGAGTTTCTGTTGTCTGGACAATGGCAGTCATCATACCGCTGAAAAGTTTCATTTTAGGGAGCTGGAATGACTCCAATGAAATGGAGTTACCATTCGCCCCAGCTCGGTAAGTACCTTCACCCTTTACTTTGAAATGAATTTCGTTTGTGGCTGTCGGACAGAAAATGCCGTCTTTGTCTACTATGCGTACGGTAACAAAGCAGAGGTCTTTACCATTTGCTTTTAGTACTCGCCTGTCGGGTAGTAGTTCTATCTGGTATGGCTTACCGGCCGTACGTACCTCTTTCTCGGCAGCTGCTTTCCCATTCTTGTCGTAAGCAACTACTTTTATGGTGCCCGGTTCATATTTTGTGTTCATCCACATCAAGCGGTAACGTTGTTGACGTTTCAGTGTTGCTTGCGAGAGAGAATCGGCACTATTATGTACAGTGACACTCATATCTTTAGTACGCCTGCCCTGGCTCTTGCCGTTGATGAAGAGTTCTGCAGAAGGATAGTTGGTGTAGACAAATACCGGAGTCGTTTCTCCCTCACGTCCTTCCCAGTTCCAGTGAGGAAGAATATGTAATGTCTCCTTCTGTTTGTTCCAATGACTGCGATACAGATAATAACGGTCTTTCGGAAGCCCTGCCAAATCAATGATACCGAACAGAGAAGAATGGCTTGGCCAGTCTGTATAATAGGGGGTCGGTTCGCCTAGATAATCAAATCCCGTCCATACAAATTCCCCTATGCAGTAAGGCAGATCTTCATGTTGGATAAAATCATCTTCAGGCAGGTTGGACCAGTCGCAATGTTCCAGATCATATGATGATGATTGATGATCTTCATAATATCTTTTCATTGATGCCCGAGTTACTGGGAATTTGTAAATTCCTCTCGAACTAACAGTTGAAGCTGTTTCGCTTCCCAGGATAATTTGTTGGGGGAGTCTTTTATAGCTTTCCTGATATTTATGGACACGGTAGTTGAAACCGGCTACATCCATTACAGCAGCTACGTTGTTGTTTAGTGCTGCATCTACGGCGTCCATCCCTTGTGTCACAGGACGGGACGGGTCCTCCCGATGACAGATATCTTGCAGGAAACGGGAAAGCTTTGAACCCCGTTCTTTGTTCCATTGGTCAGGTACTTCATTTCCTATACACCACATCACTACACTCGGGTTATTTCGATAATGGCGTAATACATTTACCAAATCTTTTTCTGCCCATTCATCAAAGAGTTTGTGATATCCTTTGGAACATTTGGCAGCTTTCCATTCGTCAAAAGTTTCTATCATAAGCATCATTCCCATTTCGTCGCAGGCACGTACTAATTCCGGTGCGGGCATATTGTGCGAAGTACGGATAGCATTGCAACCCATGTCTTGCAGTATTCTGATTTGTCTGCGAATAGCAGCGTCATTTACAGCCGTCCCTAACGGTCCCAGATCATGATGGTTGCATACTCCTTTGAATTGTGTTCGTTCTCCATTCAGGAAGAACCCTTTGTCCGGTACAATTTTTATAGAACGTATGCCGAATGGAGTTTCCCGTTCATCTTTCAAGACATCTCCTTTATATACTTTTGAGATTGCTTTATACAAATAGGGGGCTTTCAATGTCCAAAGTATTGGCTTTTCTACAATCATCTCCTGAACAAATACGTTGTTGTCAAAAGTGGTGAGCTGTTGTTTGTCATGACTCACTACCTTTCCATCCGTATCTTTTATTTCTGTGACAATGTGATAGTCTTCTGCCTTCTCGTTTTCAGGCATTACCCAGGATGTTTTCAGGTGTATACGGGCAAATTCTTTTTCAATGACAGGAGTTGAGACTTGTGTGCCCCATACCGGGATATGCGCGTCTTCATTTACTATTAGATGAACGTTTCTATATAAACCTGCTCCCGGATACCAGCGAGAGAAATCTTTTTCGTTTTCTAACCGTACTGCCAGGGTATTCTTCTCTTTCTCATTCAAGTAAGGGGTAATGTCCAGATAGAAAGAGTTATATCCATAAGGCCAGTAACCTGCTTCTTTTCCATTGATATATACTCGCGCATGGCTCATAGCTCCGTCAAATAGGAGTGTTGCTTTCTTCCCTTTTCGGAACTCGGGCACTTCAAATTCTAGTCTGTACCAGCCTACTCCGACAAATGGCAGACCTCCTGTGCGGCCTGCATGCTCTATTGCCTCTTTCTGTCCATCCTGTACAATGGCTACTTTTTGCCGGTCATTTTGAATACTGAAAGGGCCGTAAATAGCCCAATCATGAGGTACTGTTACCGACTGCCAGCCGTTATCGTCGTATATAGTTTTGCTGAAAGCGATGTCATCTTGTCGGGTGAATTTCCATCCTTTCTCAAATGTATATCGGGTGGTTACCCTTTCTGATGTATTATTTGCTCGTATCAATTGAAAGTTTGGTAAACAGATAACCACCGCCAGTATGACAAATAAATATCTTTTCATAAATATGTAATATTAGAAGTTACCACTTTTCGATGTATGCAGGCATGGGCATAAAGCCTTCACAACGGACTGCCCAGCTGCCATCCTTGGGAAAGCCTGGAGCCTGGCCGGATGAGCCATCCCAACCACCTGCCATCATGGCAACTGCTGTGAGTAATCCGCCATTAGATGGGAAATAAGGGAATGGACCTCCTGTAGCCAACCCATGTTCGTCAAACCGGAAATTGTGTGATGGATGGAGCAGAAAGTCTATCGCCATACCGGTATTTCCACTGCGTGCGGCGGCCATTGCCAACATTGGAAAATCCCATCCCCATGTACGATTAAAGTTCCATTCGTTTGCAACTTTAATCAGAGTGCGTGAGAAGGTTGCTCTGTCTACCCCGTCACCGGGAAGCATACCGTAAGTGCCGATTAATCCCGGATGTTCAAATGCGTATTTTTTCCACATTTCAGGTATTTCTTCATAAGTCACATATACTCCTTTTTCCACGGGGAGAGGAGCGAGTTTTTCAAGAACGTTTTTCCATGACTTTTCTGGAGGTAATCCAAGGCGTTCTCTCCATTTTTGTGCCATTCTTAATCCAGATCGCCAATAACTTAATTCAAATGCCGGATTTTTGGTCTTTCGAGGATCTGAATTCTCAGAAACGAGATAGAGTGGAGGCCCGAGAACAAATTTGTCTTTTTCTTTGTCATAGAAAGCGTAGTCTGCCATGAAATCCGCTGTGGCAAATACTACTTCTTTCCATTTTTCAAGTGTTTTTTTATTGGGATGTAAACGATAATCCAGTTCTGCGAAATAGATAGGATGCGGCTCCTGCCATAATAGAGTCGCATGAATGAGGTGTGGCCATTCACGGTCAAAATTGGCGGTACATTTTGGCCATCGTGCTCCATTATAGCCTTGACTTTCTGCACGTTGTTTAGATGAGTTCAGAAATGTCCGATATATACCGAGACTTTTATCCCATAAAGACCAACGATTCCACAATGCATAATGTACTCCATGCCACCAAATCATTTCAAAGTGGAAACGCCCATACCAGCCATTGTTAACTAAGCCACTTTCTTGGGGGGGGAGTGTCCCTGCTTCGTTTATCTTCATGACATATTGTGATAAGACGATTCTTCTTTCCAACTCTTTCCAGCGGGGATCTTTACTCTCTGACAGATCAATTGCCGCTCCTGATTTCCAAAAAGAATTCCAGGCCGTTTTACTTTCACTGAATACAGAATCCGGCAGCGGCAGAACGGTATTCTTCTCACGGGAAAAAAGGCAGGTAAAGGAAAGTTTCTCCGTTTCTTTAGGAAGTAATTCAAACCGATGGGGAGATTTGGAAGATGTGATACTGGCAGGAGTAGACCAAAATAGTGTTGTATAGTAAAGGACATCGTCCATTTTTCGGATAATACAGGCTGACTCATTCCTTAGCTTTTTTAATGTGGAGCGGTGTTTTTCAGGAGTATCATATGTTCCTACATAGTTACTTTGTTGCTGTTCATTTGCATATGGGAATGCCAGGAATACTGCTATCTTTCCTTTTTTTACAAGTGGGCTTTCTATAGTGACAGCTATCGCGTCCAAATTAGGATGACAGGCGGTTTTCACAGTGACTGGATTTCCCTCAAATTTAAAATGACTGCTAATGATACCTGTCCATAAGTCTACTTCCTGACAGGTTTCGGATAAATCCTCCTGGGTAGCCTCACTGCCGTCTGCACGTGTTAATTTAAGACCGATACGTCCAAGATTAAAACGGTGTGGATTAGCAGCCAGCCATTGAGATAGTTTAGGTTGTTCCGGATTAGACAGGTCGTATAATACCTGTCTTCCGTGAGTGTCAATTATACTTTGCCTAAAATCCTCTGCTTTTACTCCTTTGGGTAAAGGAGTACTGTGCCAACCCCAATTTGACATTGTATTGAATGGAACGAACGTTTGTAGTCCTGTAATATCTACACCGAAAGCAAATTCACCATTGCCAACTTGGGCAGGACTTCCGTTGTTCGTTTTTGTTGTTACAATTCGATGTCTTTCTACGAGAGCTTTTCGGTCAATACAAGTTTGTCCACTCATTTGAAGTGCGACAAATTGAATATAGAAAAGGATACAAATAAGTCTTTTCATTCAAGTAGTTTTAATAGTTTCTATATTTTATTGTCTTGTAGGACAAGTCTTCATTACACAATATGAACAGAGTTCTTGAGATTCCGCTCTTTTATTTTCGTTCCAGATTACGAATAAAGTCCAGTAATAGAAAATGGGCGGGGCGAAGCATTGTCCCATGATTGAATCCATCCAATTCATACAAGCGTACTGACGGATGTCCTACTTGTTTGAGCATACGCCACAGATAGGCATTCTCCTCATATCGTCCGAACATTTCTTGTTCACGATCTCCTGTAATCAACAAAATAGGAGGGCAGTCTTTACGAATGTAATACAAAGGAGCATGTTCGTCAATCATTGGCTGATAGGGCGAAATACCTCTGCTACTTCTGTTGTGGTAATGGGTGATTGCTTGTCCGCTGTATGGGATAAGTGCCGCAAATTTGTCAACATCTATATCGTATTTAGCTAGACGGCTTTTATCAAATCCGATCATGCCGACTAAATATCCACCGGCTGAATGACCGGCCAGATAAATTCTGTTTGGATTTCCACCATAACGTGCGATGTTCTTCATAACCCAGGCTGCTGCAGCAGCGGCATCGTCAACACAATCATCGGTGGTGATATTTGCGTTGATCGCATTAGGATCTTTTTTATCGGGGCATAGTCGATAACTTGCTGAAACGATGCAAAGTCCTTTATTCTTAAGTTCTTCCGGTAGTTCGCGGTTTCCTCCTGTCAATCCGCCACCATGAAACCATATTACTGTTGAAAAATCTTTTTTGTTTGCCGGATAATATACATCCAAACGGCATCTTTCCTGCATATAAGAGTCTTTTTCTCCAGGGCGATAGCTTACAGCCTCATCAGTCTTGTATTCTTGTGCTCCAAGTATGCCTACACATAAAAGCAGGTAAATAGTCCAAATTATTCTTTTCATAATTTTATTTTAAGTGGAGTCCTATTATTTTGTATTTATCATTCATAAGGCTAGAACTCATTATTCCTTATGAATGGTATCACGTTTTTTATTTTATCAAATGTTGTTTTCTATTCATCGGTCAAAATTTTCAGTTCTGCTATAGCCGCTTGTTTTCCACCATCAATGGCAGATAAGGCTTGAAGCTTGACATATCGTGCCTGGTGTGGAGCAAACTCTATTGTTTGCGTTTCTTTAGAATTTGCGAATGTTCCTGTAGCAACAGCTTTTCCCCACTCTTTCCCGTCACGGCTGACATAGATTTCATATTTGGCTATATGTCCTTCTGAAGAATCCTGACGTGGCGTATACTGTAGGCCTTTTATCTTTGCTTCCTTATTCAACGCTATTTGGATATCATGCGGATAAGGTGCCAAATAAAATTGATTGTGTACGGTATGCCAATAGGTATTGATATCTCCGTCAACTGCTAGTTGCATACTTTGGTCGGAGTCACTGTCTACGTGTATAATACTCTGTTTATTAGCGAATACTCCTGAAAGGTTATTGGTGACGTTAACATTCAGTTCGGCTGCTGAAGCCCAATCTTGTCCGTTTATTTCAGACAAGGCTATAAGCTTGAAATAGCGCGCTGTTACAGGCTCTTTCAGTGTAACGACTTGTGTTGTTGAAGAGTTCGGAAAATTCCCTTTCATTTTGTTTTCCCAATTCTTGCCGTCTCTGCTAAAGTAAAGTTCGTAATCCTTGATACGTCCATTGCCTGATTTGCGGGGAGTGTAAATAAATTTGTCTACTACGAGTATTGATGCCATGTCTACCACAATTTCGTGTGGATGCTTGGCGGCAGAGGTTGACCAGCGGCTATGCCAAATAGTATTGGGATCTCCGTCAATAGTATTGCGTGCCTCCTCGCCGACATTCTCGCTACTTACAGATACTACTTTCCAAGCGGAACGATCTACATAGACAGGTAGTTCTAGAGTTGTTGACAAACTCTTTCCCAGGTTCTCTGAAATAGCATAGGCATGTACTTCTCCGCCTGATATGAATTCAATAGGTTCTGAATACTCTTTGTATGGTTTACCATTGATACTATAATATATTGTGGCGGAGGGTGTATCGGTCTTCATGCATAGGTATCCATTATTATCGCGTTCTATAAGAACAGGCATACATACAGGCATCCGAACACGTGCTTTCTTTGTTAATTCGTCTTTTGAATAACTTCTTTCCAACGGTATCATGATGAAACTGAATACTGTAGGTTGAGAGTATAGTTCGTATTTGCGCATCGGAGCCGGCCCGCAACTGGCATTGCCTAGGGGGCGATGTTTGGCATCAAGGCAAAGTATGGTTTCTTTGCGCATAGAGAATTTATACTTATGTATCAATCTTCTGATATTGTCAGGTTCAACCATATCCTGGGCTCTCACATGCAGTGCAGACCCTGACATATTGTTATTTCCTGCGATGAAAACAAAACCGACACCATTGGGATTGGTTAGGGCAATCCAGCGAAGGTCTTCGTGGTTGCCCATCTCTTGTGGTTTTACGTAGTCTACCCATTGATTTGAGACAAGGTCTTCGTATACACCGACATTCGTTGCATCTTTGCGGTCAATATAGTTTTCTAAGGGGCCCCGACCATACCAGCGCATGCGTTCAAAACCTTCGGGCAATTCCAACCTATAGCCTACACGTGGAATGATTTCTCCATTTACTGTCGGAATGATAATGCTGTTCACCAATACAGAACCATCAGATATTACAGTATACTCCATTTCGGTTTGGTAATCGAATCCAAGCTTGCCTCTATATGTATTTTTAATGAATAAGATAATTTTGTCATCTTCATTACGTATTTTCCAATCACCGGCTTCTAGGGTCATATTATATAATCCCTTGCGTTGCCAATCTTCATCCACCTGTCTGTCGTTGTCGGTAGGAGCACGGAATAGGTTCAGCTCTAATCCTTTGCTTATCAGAGGAACTTCGTTTAATGTATAAGCGGACATTGTTCCTTCTTTTTTGGAGAATGTCGCTCTGAAATTTTTACCGTTCACAAGGTAGGCATCTTTGGTTTCAGCTAAGCTGATATTACTCTTTGTTATTTTAAAAACCGGTTTTTCACTATCAGAGAGTTTGAATTGTTCTGATGCAACTTCATAATCGGCTTTCTCCCATTCTGTGTCATATTTTTGTTTAAAGCTGAAATTGATAAAGTATTCTGCTCCCGGAGTTCTCTTAATTTGGCTGTCAGGGATAGTAATTATTTTATTGGTCTGTGCATTCAAAGAGAGTTCTTCCAGGTTACCGGACAAGATTACTTTACCGTCTTCTTCAATTGTATATCTTCCATACAAGTCATTCAGATTGGTGTGGAAACGTTTGTTGGTTATCTTGTACTTACCATTTCCCAATGCTTCCACGCTTATGGGCTGATGTATTTTCTTTACCTCGTAGGCTTTAGCGGAAAAAGTACGATCGGAGAAAATGATTCCGTTTGTGCAGAAATTACCATCGTTAGGCTTGTCGCCAAAATCGCCACCGGCAGCCATATAAAAACCTTTCCCGTTAGGAGCAGGCATTTTGATACTTTGGTCAACCCAGTCCCAGATGAATCCTCCTATAAGTGCCGGATAATTCTCATATATTTCCCAATATTCCTTGAAGTTGCCTATTGAGTTACCCATCGCATGAGCATATTCACAGACTACGTGGGGTTTTACCGTTTCGCCATTTTGCGCCTTATGCAGACGTTCTTTTCCTACGTTTTCGAGCCATTCTACACTTGGGTACATGGAACTAGTTACATCGCAGTAAGAACTATTACCTTCATAATGTGTAGGGCGGGTATTGTCCAGCTTCTTTATGGCTTTTTCTGCAGTTTGGAAATTTTTGCCGTTACCGGATTCATTCCCCATCGACCACATTATAATGGATGCATGATTCCGGTAACATCTTACATGGTTTTCATTACGTTCGGTGAACGATTTTTCCCATTCCGGTTCATTGGATAAAGACATGAGTCCATGGCATTCTACATTGGCCTCGGCCATTACATAGATACCATGTCTGTCGCACAAGTCATAAAAGTAAGGGTTATTAGGATAATGTGAGGTGCGTACTGCATTTATATTTAAAGATTTCATTAATAGTACATCCCTTTCCATTTCTTCTTTGGAAACAGTGCGTCCGTTTAAAGAACTGTGATCGTGCCTATCTACTCCTTTGAATAAAGTTGATTTCCCATTAATCAACATTTGTCCGTCTTTAGTAAATTCTATTTTACGGAAACCAATTTTCACGCTACGGATATCCGTAACTTTCCCTTTTTGTTTTAGAGAGATAGTCAGGTTATAAAGATTAGGAGTTTCTGCCGTCCACTTCATCGGGTTCTCAACATCGAATTGCATATTGTTGATACCCGTTTGGGCACGAATGGCTTGTGAAGCGATTTCTTGACCATTTAAGTTTGTTATCTTTGCTATGATATCACCGTGACCTTTCTTTCCTGTAAGTTTTATGTCCAATGAAACAGAAGCATTTTTGTATTCTTTATCCAAATCTGCACGGAAGAAAAAATCCCTGATTTGTATTTGGGGAGCAGACCATAAGAATACATCTCTAAATATACCACTGAAACGCCAGAAATCCTGACATTCTAGATAGCTTCCGTCAGTAAAACGATATACTTCGACTGCTAAAATATTCTTGCCGGGTTGCAGATAAGGAGTTAGATTAAATTCGGCAGGCAGATAACTATCTTCCGAATAACCAACCTTTTGACCGTTCAGCCAAATATAGAATCCTGCTTCTACACCGTTGAAACGAATAAAGACCTCCCTTCCTTTCCATGAATCGGGGAGAGTGAACTCTCTGCGATAGCTGCCTACAGGGTTGGGCATTGTAGCAAATGTGTAGTCGGAAGGGCGGGGTTGGATGATGTTGGGCCACTCTATCTTTTCCCATTGTGTGTAGGAAAAGGGGTAGATTACGTTACAATACAGTGGTTTATCCCAATTCTTATTATTACGTACAGCTTCAATTTGCCAGGTTGCGGGTACTTTAATATCATCCCATAAACTTACATCATAGTCAGGTTTGTAGAAATCTTGCGGCCTATCTTTAGGATCGGATACCCAGTGAAATTTCCATGTACCATTCAAGGTCTTATAATAGGGTGATTCCTCTATTGGTAAATTGCTGGCCTGTTGCTCATCATCAAAAGGGATAGCAATTTGACAGGCGGTTTCCTTATTCACCCCCGAAACATGTTGGTTACTCCATTCTAAGTCTTCGGGCTTTTGGGCTGTTAGACTTAATGTGTTGAGTAGGAGTACAATGATACAAAAAAAAGATAATTTTCTCATAAATGTAAGACTAATATTGAGTATTCTAATTCTTCAGATATATTTATGTCACAAGTTTCACCTATTTATCTTTAAATGAACGTTCGTGAATATAATACCCTTGGTCTTGATTCATGTAGAATTTGAATGTGGCTAATTGATTGTAACCTTGATTATCATTCACTGTTTTCCATGTAGCGTGCCATGCATTTGAGTCAATGCTATTCCAAAAAGCATAGCGATATATTCTGAAAAATGATGGATCACTTAGGGCTGTGTTGAAATCATTACAATCTTTATAACGGTATCCCCAACGTTCTTCAAATTTTGGGTTTTTATAGGTGACTTTGACTGCGTAACGGGAATCATAGTTCTGTCCGTTTCCAATAGTCCAAGCATAATCGGTCACACTCCAAATTCCATTTCCTTCATATTCCATTGCCTTCCAATAGCTGTTTGCAAACCAGGGTCTGTTGAAAAATTCCACTTTCTCGATTTCCCTCACAGACCATTTCATTTGGGATAGATCTATTAAGAGCCAATATTTACCATTATAAGAAATTGTAGATTTTGTCATTTCCTCAGTTTCTTCAATATTTCCGTTCTCCAGAAGTGTATAATATTTATTGTTTCCTTCGTCACGCAGATACCATTCTCCTGTTTTCAGTTCTGTGAAACATTCATAGTTTCCTTCTATATAGGGCAATGAATAATTTTCTTTAGTGTCTTCTATGGTCATTGCTTGGCCTAGTTTGATTCCAGCTTCGGGTCTTTCGGTTGCTGTGCCTAGAATGCGAAGTTCTACCTCTTTCATAGGAGGATTAATTCGTGTTATAAGAATTGTACGAACTCCTGATTCACCTCCATAGGTCACAGTCTCTTTGTACTTTTGCGCACGAACAGTCCATTTTAACATAATTGTTTCCCCAAGTTCAGCACCTGCGTCCTTAGCAATTAAGTCCATTGTTGAAGCTTCGACTGTGAGTTCAGGGCTTATACCATCATTCAAGCTGGTTATTTTATATATTGGATGGGAAAAATCTCCGTCAATTTTGTCAAATAAGACTTCATAAGTTACGAAGATATAATCGTTTGATTTTGAATATGCCCATTCAAACTTGACGGGCAGTCCTTTTTCTATGATGACAGGATATTCATTACGTGGAAAATAAAGCAAATCTGCAGCTTTAAATTTTGTGTCAATATTGTCGTTGTCATCGCTACATGCGGTGAGTCCCGAGATTATAGACAAGACTCCCAACAATACTATTATTATTTTTCTCATATATGTCTTTTTTATTTAATCAAATTTAATGTCCTTAATCATACACATGGATTCTATTGCTTGGGCTGCACTTGTATATGCACCGAGAGAGCCTCCTGTTCCTTCTTCTCTGGGTTCATAGCATAAAGGACTGAAGTAAGAGTTCTCCCACCGGCCTTGGTTTTTATCAATGCCCTGTGTCCAATAATAAGAAGCATGGCGGTTAATGTATTTATAGAGCTCTCCGCGGATTCTGCTATCATGGTTATCAATGCCTGTATCAACTATCATACGTGCGGCCCAATGGAAGAGAACAGCGTGAAAGATGGAGTTATTCTCGTCATTATAGGAAGTGTTTTCATTACGCATTACCATTTCTCCTTTATATCTTGTATTCATGCGTACAGATGTCATTTGTCCGCGGGCTGCTTGGATAGCTTTGAGAAGATATGCCTTGTCTCCGGTCAGTTTCCATAGTAAACGTCCCGATTCCATGCAAGTGCCTTGTGTATAACTTAATGGTACAGTTCCCAACGTACCATCTTTTTCCATTACATAGTGTTGCTGTTCGAAACAAGCATAAGCGGCTTCTAAAAACTCGTTCGCTTTTTTTTCATTTCCGGCATCTCTTTCGTATTTAGTTAGCATACAAGCTACAATACAGCCTGGACCATTAGTACATTCATTTGCACCTGTATCAGGCAATCTTCCTGGAAGCCATCCGTATGGATTAATTTCATGTCTGGGCCATATGATTTCTTCCCAGTTCTTCTTTGCTGTTTCATAGTATATTTTTTCACCTGTTGCCTCGTAGATTTGAAGCAGGGCAATGGTTATCCAGCATACATCATCAGTCCAGTCAGCACCAAATCCTGTTGAGCCGCCGTACTCAGGATGTTTACTCATGTAGTTATTACCTTTCCTGTCATACCAGTTTTTAAAATAAGTACGGATAGTTGCAGCTTCTTCCGGTTTGGAGTTTTTGATACGATTGTAGTACTCTACCATTACAGCCATAGCATGAGCCTGTTGCCAATAACAGTTACCACTATTGTTATCTTTATTATATTCCGTATAAGAAAACACCCATTCGGAATCACCGCGTTTCTCACTGCAATAAAAACGTTCAATAAATGTTTGCGAAGCAGAATCAGCAGCGGCTGTCCAATCAATTTCATAAGGAGCATAGATTCCGGGTTTCATTAGAGGGTCGGGTAGATTATCGTCACCGGAACAAGAAACGGATATGGCAGTAAGCCCGATAAGTATGGCTGCCATTTTTGTAAATCTGAAATGATTCATATTTTTAGTTATTTGAGTTTCGCAAGTATTCTAGTCAGATCTTTTATCTACAAATAGGATAAATGTAGGAAAAAAAGTAGAATACTTGCGGAATTTATTAATTATTTTTGATTATTCACCATAAGCATAGAATTCTGCCAATTGTGCTTGTTGTCCTATATGGCTTGATTCTACTACTATTTTTATATATCGTCCTTTGGCCTCTGTGATGTCAAATTCCTGTACTGCTGTGATTTGGGCCATTTGGAAAGTACCTACTTTAGTCCAGTTATTGTTATCGGGACTTATATAGAATGTACCTCCCTTTGTTCCTATATTTGTCCTTCTTTGCTGCATAAAGAACTTAAAGAAAGTATGTTCTTTCTTTGTATCTATAATGAGTGTATAAGGTAATGTCGGCACAGGAGCAGGTTCGGATTTCCATTGGTTTTCCCAGTATGTATTAGAGTTTCCATCCAACATATATTTGGCCGGTCCTTCTCCTTTTCCGGAATTTGAACCATTTAACTCTTCTGAACTGGCTGTTATTGTCCATTCTGAACGATCTAGTTTGGGTGTAATTCGAATAGTCACTGCGTAGACGTTATTTGTGGTAGAGACTTCAAACATATTGACACTCTTGATACGTACAGGCAATATATATTCACCACTTCGATTCTCTTTGGACAATTCTTTCAATTGATTGCCATCTATAGTGATTCTTAGAACCGCTTCTGAAATAGAAGCAGGAAGTTCTAAAATCTCCGCGAATGAGTATGAACCTTCAGGTAGTAACTTGTATGAAGTTTTGTTTGCGGTATTGTATTCATCAACATAAGACTGGCTTGCTGCTTCAAAACCACAAACCAGATTCCATTGATTGGCTATATCAAGTTTGAATGTCGCATTGTAATTAATACTGGATTCAATACGACCGTATTCAATCTCTTTTACTCCTGTACCAACCTCTTTAAAGCCAACAGAGGCATTACGAACTTCTAATTGCAAGAAAAGTTCTTTCATGTTGACATTGACAGAATCTGTTTTACTGCTAATCTGCAAGGGTAATACCCATGTTGCTGAGGGATCGCTTTCCATATCTTCCGAAATTTTTTGTGCATCCAAAGATACTGTTATTTTTTTACTTCTGTCAACTGTGGAAAAGTCTAAATGGGTGGCGTTCAAAGAATAGCCGTTCTCACTAATTATTTTGTAATTTACGCCATCCAGATTACTATAGTGATTATCCACTTCTTCCTGTGTTAGTAGACTAATGTCAACATTAGCTTCCAGGTCAGGGTTGCTTCCTGCTTTAATAATGGAGAAGCTATAATGATTGATTTGCCCTGTATTGAATAATGTTATTTGTTGTTTGCCACTATTCTTCAGATACAATATTTTGTGGCATTTAGTTGGAATTGTGTTTTCGAGCTCATATTCCGATCCCTCGCAGGCTCCTAAAGAAAGTAGAATACCTGTCAGTAGTAATAAATATATTATATTTTTCATATTTGTGACTTTTGAAAAGTAATGATTAATAGTTCGGAGCTTGTACTAATTGCGGGTTGTTATAAATTTCACTTGCCAAAATAGGCCATAGGTACATACGGTTATCCCATTGGAATTGCTGTTTGATAACAGTACGTTGGTTCAATGTGCCAAAAGACGGGTTTTTACCTGCTCCTTCTACATTTAAACCTTCTCGTACACCGGCTTTCAGTTTTTGCGGTGCAATCATCCAGCGACGTACATCATAGTAACGGTGTCCTTCGCCCCAAAGCTCGATAAAACGTTCGCTGCGTACCCATTCAATAATAGACATATCAGTCGTTATATCATTTTCTGTTAGTTCGGGAATACCTGCCCGTTTGCGAATAGGGTTCAGATATTTAATAGCATTGGTTTCATCTCCTAGGGCTGCATAACATTCTGCTACATTCAGGTAAAGTTCTGCCAAACGGAAAAGTGGTTTTGCGTAATTTGACTTATTGTCAGCTCCTGTAGCTGTTGAAACAAGGATATTAGGTGATGTGTATTTTTTCATAAAATACCCTGTCACTGTAAAATCGCGATTATGTAAATCAGGATTATATCCCTGTAAATTTGCATCACGTAGGTTTATACGTAGTGGTTTTCCGCCGTTCATCTTAGGTGAATAATCGTCCCCATCGAAAGATATATCAGCATAGAAACGAGGTTCGCGGTTTACATTCAGTTTTATTATCTCTGGGCGGTCGAGATTGGCAGAAGAGAACCATTCATCTTTGGAAGGGAACTCTGAGTCTGTTTCAGGTAGTTTTCCTTTTTTTGTATAAAACTGCTCGACTGTATTTAGTGTCGGGGCAAAGGCACACCAACCGTCTTTCCAGTTGCTCCCGTATTGGGCGACACGCTTTGGCCATGGACCGTAATTGATTTTCTCTTTATCAGAGGTCATAAATACTCCCCAAATGATTTCTGTATTACCATCATTTTCATCAGAGTTTACAATATAGCGTCTTAATAATACTCGCTTTAGAAATTCTTTACCTTCTTCTGTACTGGCGTCTATGCCTGGTACATAAGGTAGGGGTAATTGATCTCTTGTAATTAAGTTTTGTACTACATCCATATCTAGTAACTTACGTTGTCCTTCATTTTCTGCATAGCTTAGTGCCTCTAAGTTAGCGGTCAAAGCACGTTCCCATTTTTCTCTAGAGTAAGAAAGACTAACTAATTCCTTGCCATATCCGGGAGTTTCATAATTTTTATTTTTCCAATTTGGATAAGGGAACTTGCCATTCCATAAATCAGAAGCGGCGTAAAGAAGTACACGCCCTTTTATTGCTTTTGCTGCTGATGCGGTGGCGCGTCCCCAATCGTCCGCATTGCCAACATCAGGTAAGGAATTGACTACATTATCCAGTTTATCTACAATATAATTAACTACATAGTCGTAGTGTGAACGTCCGGGAAATTCTTCCGGTAAAGTACTCATTGGAGGGCGCTGATCCATAACAGGAATGGGGCCGTACATTGCCAGCAACCGAGAATGGTAGTATGCCTTCAAGAATTCGGCTTCTGCTCTCCACCTAATTTTGTCTTCTTCTGTTGAACCAATAGGATGATATTCTGATAATACATTCAAGAACATATGACAATGACCAATATAGTTATACAGACGTTCCCAATATCCATTATTTTTAGTATCTGTAGAACCGGCTGCCCACATATTCCAGGCTGTTCTTTGCTGAGGTTGGTCCCATAATGGAGGATCTACAACCTCATCGGTCGAATATTCTAAAGATTGGGTATAAAAAGGAGCTGTGGATTCTACTCCTTTATAACATGAACTGATAAATTCTACCGCATCTATTTTATTTTGCATAGTGTCATCTATGTCAGGTTGTTCTGGTGGAACTACATCTAAATAATCACAAGATATGAGTGTACAGAGAGGCAATATAACGCCTAATGTTATTTTATTTATAGTAAGCTTTTTCATATTATTCGATTTTTTATATTAGAAATTTAACTGTACTCCAAAGTTGAATGTACGCTGCATCGGATAGGAGTTCCAATTTAGTTCCGGATCCCAAAGTTTGAATGGACTCCATACAGCCAGATTATCACCACTAATATAAACACGGCAATGCGGGAAGGAATAACCGAGTTCCAGTGTCTTAAAGCGGATAAAGTTACCATTATGCATCCAGAAACTACTCTTTTGTGTGTTGTTGTCAGTATGAGCTTTTGTTAATCCTAATCTTGGATATGCAGCATTTGGATTCGGATTGCTTTCTGACCAGTAATCATCAGCTATGATTTTCAACATATTATTGTTCTTTTCACCAAATGGGGTCATACCGTTAGCCATAATTGTGCGTTTGGCTGAACCATTGAAGAATACACCGAAATCAAATCCTTTATATGTCATGTTTAAGCCCAAGCCATATTGGATACGAGGCAGCCCACCATAAGCGGATAACATCACCTGGTCATCAACGGTAATAATGCCATCGCCATTAACATCCCGATACTTGATATCCCCCGGTTTAACTTGGCTTCCAAGTCCTGTTTGGTCAGGCCAATTGTCTATTTCTTCTTGATTTAGGAAAAGTCCTTCGGAAATGTATCCTTCTGTTATACTCAAAGGACGACCTGTCTTTTTTCTCCATACAGCATCATAGTTTGGTTCGTCGTAATAAATATATTTGTTTTTGTTGTATGTAAGATTAGCGCGTAAATCAACAAATAAGTCTTTGGCAACTTCATTACGCCAGTTTACACTTACTTCAACTCCTTTATTGTCTACCTTGCCGATGTTACTCCACGGAGCCATGCCATAATAACCGGCTTGTATTGGCCATGAACCACGTTTTTGTAGAATTTTAGAACGACGGTCATAGAAATAGTCAAATGTAATATTCAGTTGATTAAATAATTCCAGATCGACTCCAATGTCTAGTTTGTTAACACGTTCCCAACAAGCATTTTCTACTGCTAGAGTTGAGAATCCGGGCCCAGGCAAAGTGATTTCACCATCAAATCCGGTTTTGTAACCACTTCCATTGAGAACTACCGTATTCAGATAAAGGAAATGTCCAGCACCAGAGTCCAGGTCATCGCTACCTACAATACCGTAAGAACCACGAATCTTGAAATAATTTACATAATTTTCTAATGGTTTCCAGAAATCTTCACCACTGACTACCCAACCTAATGACATGGCTGGAAAGAATTCAAAACGTTCGCCTTTTTTCAGACGTTCAGAGCCATTATAACCAAAGTTGAACTCTGCAAGATATTTGTGGTTATAATCATAAGTAAAACGGCCGGAAAGTCCTTGCAAACGATTGGGTAATACACCTGAGCGGTTTTCACGCTGCATATACATTAACATTCCGGATACGGAGTGTTTCTCGAAATTGCGATTGTAGTCGATACGTGCGTCAAAGTAAAAAGTATTATTGGAGCTATATCCGTTATCTTTTTCTGTAATATAATCGGTACCGGAAGTTCCTAGGCGTTCCAATACGTACGCATTTGGATTATCTTGATTCCATGTGTCAAATTTCATTTGATAATAATATGGATCGATACTACGAGTATAATTGGTTGATGACCAATTCTTGAAATTTATCAATGCAGTCACTTTCAATCCTTTAGTGATAAAGTCAAGATTCTGCTCAATATTCATTACTGTATTCAATGTGTTGTAGTTTTCTTCCTTGAAAGAACTTAGCATTTTGGCATAAGGATTGGTATACAGGCTATTACCTGATAAGGATGCGTTACCAAAACGGATATGTGTATCGTCTGGTTGTGCTGGGTAAGTAGCGGGAAATACAATCGGATTTACTTCGTAAGCAGAATAGAATAGGTCACTTACTGAATAATTAGGTCCTTTTAATTTTCCGATCTGAGCATTCATCTTTAAGCCGATCTTGGTTGTAGAAGTCAGTTTGTAGGTGAGGTTGTTCTGGAAAATATAGTTCCATCGGTTGATGTTGTTATCATATGAATAGGTCTTGGGGATATCTAACATTCCGGTGTCATGATTGGTTTGTAGACTCATGTAGTAAGTGATTTTGGAACCACCGCCACTTATGTTGATATTGGCGCGTTGATTCCACGTTGCATCTTTAAACATGATTTTTTGCCAATCTACATCTGGGTAGCGGTAAGGGAATTTATGGCTGCGTGTCATTTCTATATCTTCTGGTGAATATCGTGGAGATACATCACGTGCCGATGCAGCCTCATTGTACATCTCCATCCAAGTAGCGCCATCTACATATTCAAGCATCTTTTGAGGTTGCTGTAAGGATGCCTCTACTGATACATTAATTTTGGTACGTTGATTGATTTCACCGTCTTTAGTCGTAACCAACATTACGCCGTTGGCGCCACGTGCGCCGTAAATAGCAGTGGCAGAGGCATCTTTTAACAGTGAAAAACTTTCGATAGATTCGGCAGGAAGGCGGTCTAAATCGGCCGAAGAGATCTCTACACCATCGAGTAAGATAAGTGGAGTGGTACGTCCACCAAATGTTCCTACACCACGGATATAAAACTCGGAAGTAGCTCCTGGTTCGCCACTGTTAGTTCTTGAAATAACTCCTGCTAGTTTACCGGCAATATTGTTTGTTAACGAAGAACTGGGTGCTTTTAATATTTGTCCTTGTACAGATGTTATGGCTCCTGTTACAGAAACTTTCTTTTGTACACCTGCACCTACAATGACTACTTCATTCAACATTTCATTATCAGACTTCATGCGGATATTAACAAAACCTTGGTCTGTAATGTACATTGTCTGCTTCTTGTAACCAATATAACTGATCTCCAACGTACCTCCTTTTTCATTAATTGGAATAGAGAAACGTCCTTCTGCATCAGTAATGACACCGGTCTTACTACCTTTTATTACTACATTAGCACCGATAATAGGACTATCATCAGTGTCGTCAACAATAACTCCTGTGAGGGTACGGTTTTTACCCTTTTGTTGGACTTCCATAAACTCTTCTTCAAGATGTGAAGTTATTGAATTGGTAGTTGCCGTTTGATTGGTTATTTCCTCACGTTCATTGGCTGCCGTAGTATAGACTGGCCAAATCAATAAACAAAGTAGTGGGTATTTCAACCACCATACTCTGTTGATAAAACGATTGTTTTCCATGTTTAATTAAAATTAGATTATTTAAGCGGTATGTATTAATTTATTATTCAATAGCAGCGAGACGGGCGTACATTTCTACTATGGCTGCTTGTGTCAATAGCCATTTTCTATTGTCCTGAGAGTTCCCGGTGAAATCTGTATTGAACAGTCCTTTTTCATCTCGCGCATGTTCCCAAGCATACTCCAGACTCTTATTGAAGGAATTTAAATAAGTTTTATCATGATCTATCTGATACAGTTCGATAAATCCTCTCAGCATGACCGCTGTGAACCATGCATCTCCTTTTTTTATCATTTTGAATGTATCGGTATGCTTCGGTGTATAGTTCATGAAGAAATAGTTGTGACACCCTTTAGCAATGTTTTGGGCATCGGTAAGATATTCTTTTTTTCCGGTAAGCTGATAAAGTAGGGTGGCGGATTGCATCATTTGTCCGCTATTGTAGGCGAACTTAGCCTTACCTATTTTCCCATTCAGGGAGATGTTGTCGAAGTATAAATAATCGGTAGAGTCCTGCAACTGGGCTTTGGTCCAGTTGTATAGTTGTTCTCCTTTGTTCAGATATGAATTAATTTGAGTAGCCTGAAAGAGTTTCAAGGCGAAGACTGAACCGGGAGCATTTGAACAAGTATTTTTAGATTCTTTCTTTTGTTCACACCAGTAAATACCTCCACCTAATTTATCGTCAATACCACTTTCTATAAATTTCCAGATGATTTCTGCTTTACGCAGATATTTATCTTCTTTGGTCATTAGATAGGTATCAATGAAGTCGATACCCAACCAGATATTATCATCATAGAAACGATCCGATTGTGATGCGGTATTGATGTATGAAGCATAAGCTTCGGGTGCTCTTTGGGTATCGAAATATTCTTCCAGCCCTACCAGAACTTTATTATTAAGTAATGATTGATAAGTGGTGTCCTGTGTGGCTAGGAACAATGCATTTACAGCAGAAAAGGTACCGGAATAAGGCCACAAATAAGAATATTGGTTGGGCATATTCTTTTGCATTTCAGACGCAAGGTACGTTGCGGTGTATTCGGTGATATTGGGAGGATAATTTTCTCGTAATAGATGTGTGCCTGGTACGGAGTAATTGGAATATAAGGAATCCAATGTTTGTTTTGCTCGTGTCAAAGCTAGTTCATTCCCCACTATAACCTGTTTTGGGGTATCACAACTTGTTATTGTTATTACACATATAAGAAAATTTAAAAGTACTTGTTTTGAACCCATGGCATTTATTTAAAAATTATAGTATGTTTATTGTTAATTTTTAACAGGTAGTAATATTGAGATAAAACTACCTGTTTCTTGTTTCCTGTTTTGAAATCTTTTTACTAATATCCTGCTGTCCATGAAATCTTATTTCACTAATGAGTGAGATCTATTTTTTGCATACAAAATTACAGAGAAACCTAAAAAAAAGTATATGATTTCATGACATTAATGTATTTCTGTGGATATGTGACATAAATAGAGATAAATATGTCACAAAAATAGATACTTCCTCTTTCATATGTTTGGAACAATTTGGTAAATACCTATGCAAAAAGAGCACTCTTTTTAAAAAAGGAGTACTCTTTTGAAGAAAAGAACTATTCTTTCGAAAGGGACTGTTTATGTGTTACTTTTGTTAATTTGAAAAAACTTATTTCTTGTTTTTTCTACGTGCCCATCCTTCCTCGCTGAAATCAGGCTCTTTGTCTTTGAAAAATTCTTGCCAGTCATCTTTTTTTTTCGGACCACGGGCATCAGAATATCCTCGTTCTGCACGACTGGGTTTATCTTTTTTAGTCGATTTAGCACCTTTTGCCGAAGTGTCTTTCGGTTTTCTATCTTTGTTTTCATAACGTGGTGCGCGTTCATCACTTTTGCCGCCAAATCGTTTACCTCCCTTGCGCTCATTAGAACTGTTTTCGCGTCCTTTTCCGCTTTCTTCACCGGCTATTTCAATAACTACCTTACGTCCGTTCCATTTAGCCTTGTTCAGTGCTTTAATTACATTGGTCGCTTCCTTTTCAGGTACTTCGAAGAAAGAATAGTTCTGCATCAGGTCAATGCGTCCTAATTCGATGCGTCCTCTTGTATTGCTGTTCAACAGTCCGATAAGGTCACTTGGAAAGAAGCTGTCCGTTTTACCCAGATTGATAAATAAGCGGTTGAAGCCTGGAGCAGCTTTTCGGCTTCTTTTTTCGAAACCAGCCTCTTTACGATCACCTCGTCCGGCACGTTCTGCACGGATATCGGTTGGCTGTTCTATTTCAGGACGGTTGCGGTAATATTCTGCAAAACGGTTGAATTCGTGAGAAACCATTCGTTTAATCAAGTCCTCTTTGTTTAACCATTCCAGTTTACGATAGATTTCCGGCATAAAGTCGGCAATCTCTTCTTCGTTCACTTTCACTTTTTCGAGATCATCAATTACCTTAATCAGCTGTTTCTGACAGATACCTGCTGCTGTCGGCATTTCTCCGACAATGAATTTCTTACTGATAATCCGTTCGATTTCTCTCATCTTTCCCTTTTCGCGGAGGTTGATGATGGCAATGGAAGTTCCGGTTTTTCCGGCACGTCCTGTACGTCCGCTACGATGCGTATAACTTTCTGTATCATCGGGCAATCCGTAATTGATGACATGTGTCAGATCGTCTACGTCAAGTCCACGGGCAGCTACGTCAGTTGCAACGAGCAGTTGTAGATTACGGATGCGGAATTTCTGCATAACGGCATCCCGTTGTGCTTGGGAAAGTTCACCATGCAAAGAATCGGCATTGTAACCTTCCTGCATCAATTTATCTGCAATTTCTTGAGTCTCTTTACGGGTACGGCAGAAAATGATACCGTATATTTGTGGGTAGTAATCGACGATACGTTTTAAAGCTTCATATTTATCTTTAGCCTGTACAGTATAAACAACGTGTTTAACGTTATTGGTACTCTCGTTCTTACGGCCAATAGTGATTTCTTTCGCGTTACGTAAGTAGTTCTTGGAGATACGTGCGATTTCCGGGCTCATTGTTGCAGAAAACAGTAGTGTGTTACGTTCCTGCGGCACATCAGCCAGGATGGCATTGATACTCTCTGTGAATCCCATATTAAGCATTTCGTCCGCTTCATCCATTACAACGTTGTGGATGGTAGATAAAGATACGGTTTTGCGCTCCATCAGGTCGAGCAAACGTCCCGGTGTGGCAACGATGATATGTACACCTCGTTTCAGGCTGCGTATCTGGCTATCAATGGAAGAACCACCATATACAGGCAACACTTTTAATCCATCAATATATTTGGAATAGTCGTTCAGATCTCCTGCTATCTGGAGACAAAGCTCACGGGTAGGGCAGAGGATAAGCGATTGTGGAATTCTGTTTTTTACGTCAATCTGTTGGAGCAAGGGCAAACCGAATGCGGCTGTTTTACCTGTTCCTGTCTGTGCAAGAGCTACTACATCATTATTTTCTCCTAAAAGGTACGGAATCACTTCTTCTTGTACCGGCATGGGATTCTCGTATCCCATTTCTTCAATTGCTCTACGTATCTCCGGAGAAACGCCAAGCTCTTCAAATGTCTTCATTAAATCTCTGTATATCTTTTATTTCGTCTGCAAAGATAGTTAATTTAGTTGATAATGAATGGTTGATAACGGATAATTATTGTAGACGTCATCGTATTTATCATTTATCAACAATCAATTATCAGTTAATAGAATGCTGTGTAACCGTTTTATATCTTCTGTAGAAAGTCCGATTCCTTTTTTCAGATAAGTTTGTATACTCCCATATTCAGATTCAATCTGTTCCTTTGCGGCATTCAGGAAATCTTCTTTAGCCGAGTAAATGGTAGTGATTGCCTCTTGAGAGTTGACAGGTAATTTATATGCGTATTTAGAGGCTTTGGGAATATTGAAATAATCGTTACTCAAACGATAATCTTCCATTATCACATCTTCATTGACGCCGAGAGCGGCGAGTAGGAGTGCGGAAACAACTCCTGTACGTCCTTTCCCGGATGTACAATGTATGACAACCGGATAATTGCTACGGTCGAGAAGAACGGTGAACAACTCTTTGAATTCCTTTTGGTAGTTTATAACTAATTCCCGGTTCATTCGTTCTACCAGACGGTAGATGGTATCAGTTTTTATTTTTTCTTCCCGAATACCTTGCAGAATTTTCTCCATGTTCCCTGTGAGGATGGGGATATGTACGATTTTAAACTTGTCATCATGTAGTTGCGGATAGTGGTGGCGTTCATTTTCAGAACGTAAGTCTATAATTGTTCGTATTCCCATATTTTTAAGCTCTTGACGGGAACAGGGAGGAATACTGTCTATTTGTGCGGAACGGTATATCATTCCCCAACGAAGAGATTTTCCGGTGTCAGCAGATTCGTATCCTCCTAAGTCGCGGAAGTTCTGTACACCAGGGATATTGATGTTGCGGGTAGCTACTTTGATCCGGTATTTGTTGTTAAACACCATCAAGTAGTAATAACGTTGGGATGGATCGTTGGTTACGATTGTCATTTTACCACTGGAGATGTTAGCCATTGCAATGGGAGAATCTTCCGGAATAATTTCCGGAGAAGTAGAGGTGTATACTTTTACCTGTCCTTTTAATATCGGTGCCGTTTCCCATTTGATAATACAGTTCCCTATATTATTTTCCTCACATACCACAGATATAGCAGGTGATGTGCCGGAGCACGACGGGAGCACTAATAAAACAGTAAGCCAGCTTAACAGGTTTTTATACATAGTTTCTTTGTCTTGAATCGTATACTGCAAAGATAAGAATTACCCGAAGATGTGATAATTCCTTTGCGATAATTAGCCAAAGTTAATAGTAATTTACGCGTTAAAAAAGGGCGCATCTTCCGGTGGAAGAGCGCCCTGAATGAGAAGTTGCTTGAATCAACTTTATTGAATACTGTTTAATAAATCCGTTTTTCCTTCATTGATTAACTTTAGAATAAGTTCGCCAAATAAGGTATTTTGCCATGCGAACCAAGCGCGGGTGAAATTATTGGGGTCATCTTTGTGAAAAGATTCATGCATAAAGCCTGTCCCTGCATCCGTATTGATCAGCATTTTTACACAATCCTTGATCTCCTGATCGTCCTGGCTGGTAAATGCTTTCATCATGATGCTCATTGGCCATACCATATCATAACCGATGTGAGGCCCGCCAATACCTTCTCCTGCTTTTCCCTTGAAGAAATAAGGGTTGTCTTTGCTCCATACAAAACGGCGTGTATTTTGATAGATAGGATCGTTGATTTCTACATCACCAAGATAAGGCATTGCCAGCAAGCTTGGTACATTAGCGTCATCCATTAAGAAATGATTTCCGAAGCCATCTACCTCAAAGGCGTAAATTGTACCATATTTAGGGTGATTATAAGTCGCATATTTTTTTAGTGCAGCTTCTACTTCTTTTGCCAGATCTGTGCATTCTTTTGCCAGTTCTGCATTTTGATTTACAGCATTTAGAATTTCAGCAGCTTTCTTTAGCGAAGAAACAGCGAAGAAATTGGAAGGGATAAGAAATTGCAAGGTTGTAGCATCGTCAGATGGGCGGAAAGCTGAAACAATAAGTCCGACAGGATTTACCGGAGCACCTAGGCCATTATTGTTCAATGTATCGAGTGCACGTTCTGTTTTGCGTTGAAATTTATAAGGCCCCACTCCTTCTTTGCGTTGCTGTTCCTTAAAAGTAGTCAGGATGTTGGTGATGGCTTGTATCCATTCACTGTCGAAAATACTTGCGTCACCGGTTTCTTTCCAATATTGGTAGGCCAGACGTAGTGGATAACATAGAGAATCTATTTCCCATTTTCTTTCATGTAATTCAGGTTTCATGTCGGTCAGGTCGGACATCCATTCCCCTCCGACAGCTCCGTCATTAAAAGCATTAGCGTATGGATCAATATTGATACATTTAAATTGTCTGCGGATTACTCCTTCAAGCATTTTCTTTAACTCCGGATCTCTATTGGCCAGTTGTACATAAGGCCAAACCTGTGCTCCCGAGTCGCGTAGCCACATGGCATGAATATCGCCTGTATAAACAAAAGTATCAGGCTTACCGTCTGTTGTACGATAATGGACCGTTGTTTCAAGGGTATTGGGAAAACAATTCTCGAACATCCATGCCAATTTTTGATTAGTAAGTAACTTTTTTACCCTGATAATTTCTGCTTCCACGGCTTTTGATGTAAAAAGACGTTTGCTTACAGGTGGACGGTTACTTTTATAAGCGGCAATTTCAGCTGCCTGATTGACTACATTGGTATGATCTTTAGCAAGAATGAGCTCTGTAGCGTTCGCATGACTTCCCATTAATAGGGTGGTTGTAATAATACATATTCCGATGTTTCTTTTCTTCATCTTTACAGTGTTTTTGAGAGGGTTATTAAAAGTGGTTATTATAAATTGATTCCGGCTAATCTGCCATACATTTCTACAAAAGCAGCTTGTGTCAAAAGCCATTTTTTCTCATTTTTATCTGCTCCGCTCCAATCTGTTTGGAAGAGTCCCCGTTCATCCCTGGCATATTGCCATGCATAATCAAGGCTTTTTTGGAAGTCGGCTAGATAGGTCTTATTATGATCAGTTTGATAAAGCTCTATAAATCCTCTTAGCATGACTGCTGTGAACCAGATATTTCCTTTTTTCAGTAATTGAAATGTTTGTCCGTTTGGAGAGGTGAAATGAGTGAAAAAGTGCTTGTGACATGCTTCGGCTATATTTTGAGCATCTTCCAAATAGTTTTTCTGTTTTGTTATTTGGTAGAGTAGGGCGGCAGCTTGCATCATTTGACCACTATTATAGGCGAATTTGGCACGCCCGATTTTCTTATTGAGTGCAATGTTGTCAAAGTATAAATGATCTTTTGGATCTTCTAAATTCTTTTTAGTCCATTCGTATAACTCTTTCCCTTGTTTCAGATAGATGCTGTCTTGAGTTGCCTGAAATAGCTTGAGAGCAAAAACGGCTCCAGGTGCATTTGAGCAAGTGTTTTTGGACTCTTTTTTTTGTTCACACCAGTAGATTCCTCCTCCAAGCACTTCGTCTTTACCGCTAAGAATAAACTCCCATATCAGTTCGGCTTTTTCCAGATAGGCTTGTTTTTTAGTCATACGATAAGAATCGGTAAAATCAATGCCTAGCCAAACGTTGTCATCATAAAAACGATCGGAGAGAGGTTGATTACTGATATAGGATGAGTAAGCGAATGGTTCTCTTCGTGTGTCGAAATACTCTTCCAATCCGGGGAGTACTTTATTTTCCAGAAGTTTCTTGTATTTTTTGTTTCCGGTGCTTTCCAGTAATGCGTTTACTGCAGAGAATGTACCCGAATATGGCCAAAGATAAGAATATTCATTATGCCTTTTTGCTTGTTCTTCTGACGCCAGATAAGTTGCTTTGGTGTTCTGGTCAGAAGGATAATTTTCGCGCAGCAAACAAGTATTGGGTGCTGCATAATATTTGTAGAGGGCATCCAAAGTTTGTTGGGCTCTTTCTGCGTTAGGACTGGTTGTTGATAGAGTCAATGCACAGAAAATGTTCACTAGTAAGTAATGCATGGTTTTGTTGTTTTATAAATGATTATTGCATAAAAATATTTATCTGTTTCCAATCGTTCTCAGTATCGTTTGCTACTTCTGCTCCTGGTGTAGAACGTCCTTCTTTCACGTACTTTCTAATAAGCTGTGTCATTTCTTTTACTTCTTGCTCATAGCATTTATCGTGAATAATATTTTCTTTCTCCGATGGATCTTCTTTAAGATTAAATAGTTGCATTGGAGGTAATTGTGCTAGATCTGCGGGTTTATTAGGGTATCCCCATCCGCCTGAACCTCCATTGAATACTAGTTTAAGTTGTGGTGTACGCAGAGACAGATATCCTTTTCCTGATTCATAAACAAGGTCTTTGCGGTTAGAAGCCCCTTGCTTACTTAGTATAGGCCATATACTGTAACTATCTACAGCTTCTTCATCTTTTAGTTTGTGATTGACCATTTGTGCGAAAGTTGCATAGAAGTCGGTAAGAGAGACAAGAGAATTATTTGTTTCGTTGGAGAATTTTCCTTTCCAAGATACTATTAGGGGAATTCTATGTCCTCCTTCGTAAATATCAGTTTTATAACCTCTGTAAATATAACTTGGAAAATGTCCTTGTTTTTCCATCTCTTTTACACCAACATAAGGTGCACAACCATTATCAGATGTAAAGATCACGATGGTATTATCTAGTTGACCATTTTTTTGTAGTGCTTTTATAATTTGTTGTATCATATCGTCTATCATTACAACAAAATCACCATAATCCCCTATTGTAGTTTTCCCTTTATATTCATTTGCAGGTAATACCGGTGTATGAGGAGCTGTGATGGGCAAATACAAGAAAAAGGGTTTCTTGCTGTTTTTTTGTTTGCTGATATAGTTTATGCTGTGACGGATGATATTGGGCAGGCAATCTTGTGGATCAAAGTCAGCTCCTGCCACTCCCCCATGCATCAGTTTAAGTCCTTTTTGAGGTTCGATTATATGATTAGGAAGAGCAGTCACTTTGTTATTTTCTACATAGACATAAGGTGCTATGTCAAGAGAAGAAGGTATGCCGTAAAAATAGTCGAATCCCCTGTCTGTAGGACCATTTTTGATAGGGAGTGAAAAATCTACATCTTTTTTATTCTGGGCATTTTGAGGATATCCCCAGTCCCAGCCCAGATGCCATTTACCAATACAAGCAGTGTTATAACCATTTTCAGATAACATTTGGGCTATTGTTCGACGATCAGGGGTAATCATGGCAGGAGAGTATCCGTCAAGCACTCCTTCTTTTAATTTAGTACGCCATGGATATCTTCCGGTGAGAATGGAATATCGTGAAGGTGTTGACAAAGCGGAGGAGGAATGTGCATCCGTAAAAGTAATCCCATCTTGAGTCAGATTATCAATGTTGGGAGTGGAAATCTTAGATTCTGGGTTGAATGCTGAGATATCTCCATAACCTAAATCATCTGCTAATATAAATATTATATTGGGAGATTGGGCGTTGATGGCAGTTGTTGTAAATAATGCCGATGAGAGTGTTATTAGTTTATTCATATAATTTTTTTAGTATGAGTGTAATATCTGGTCTAATCCCATGTCTTTAGGAGTTTCTAATAAAGGAAATTCTGGTAATATGCACATAGGCACTGCAGGATCTCCCACTTTCCAAGCTGGTATAGTTAAGAAGAGCTTTTCTAGCTTTTTTCTTGACTTTTCCGCTTCTACACTTCCTCTACCCTTTTTGATCGGATTTGTTTCCTCGGGATCGTTTATCGTGTCATAAAAATTGCCATCAGAATAGAGTTTATATCGTACATCTCTGAAAAATTGTTTTGCATTTTTACTTCCTGATGTGCCGAATCTCGAATCGTAATGGCAGAACACCCATTCGCGAGCCTTACCTTTCTTCCCCTTTATTTGAGGTAAAAAGCTTTGTCCGTCTATATCCCATTCTTTAGGCACTTTAGTATTCATGGCTTCGGCAAAAGTAGGCATAAAATCGGTAAAATCTATCATATCTGTACATTCATGTTCTGTATAGACACTCTTTCCCCAGTAAACTATCATGGGTACACGTACTCCGGTGTCGCTTGTCAGTCCCTTTCCACCCCTCACTACCGATCCATCTTTCATGGTTGTTCTAATTTTACGATTTGTTCCGTTATCTCCTATAAAAATGATAATGGTATTGCTCAATAAGTTCAAATTTTCCAACTTGTTGAATATCATGCCCACGTTTTTGTCTACATGTTCTACCATCTTTGGAAAATTGGCGTTATTGCGTACCTCGCGCATGGAGGGGGCTTCCCATACGTCACTTTGTGGAGTGGGGTAAAATGGGTCGTGCACCAGTACCATAGGATAATACACGAAGAAAGGTTTAGCTTTGTTTTCTTCAATAAAGTCGGTCACATATTGAGCGAATATATCCGGTCCATATTCATCGTTTGAATAAAGTTTTATACCTCCATCTTGTTCTATTAATGGAGCAGCATATCTTTCTTTTATCATCCTGTCATAGCTTAACTGCCAAAGGCAATAGCGATCAAAACCAAAATGATGAGGTAAGTTTTTGTTTCTGCCTAATTGCCATTTGCCGGCTATCATAGTAGTATATCCGGCATCTTTTGCCAAATGGGCAAAGGTTTTTTCCGTTTGATTCAAGTGTCCAAAGCGTGAGTAATTCTTATTGTTGTATTTACCTGTCATTAGTTGTACACGTGATGGTGTGCTTAGGGGTTGGGAGAAACAATTGTCGAATCTCACTCCTATTTCCGAAAGTCTGTCAAGGTTTGGGGTGTGATAGGTACTACCGTAACATCCTAAACATTCGCGCCCCATATCATCGGCTAAGATTAACACGATATTAGGCTGACTGTTGGTTGTTTGAGCCATCAGTGCCGAAGGAACTATTGCGAGACATTCCCATAAGAGACAATTAATTGCTTTCATTTGTCGATATTTTGAGATATTAATATTTTAACTTTAGAATTCTGCTATTGCATGAAAATTTCGATTTGCTCCCAGCTATTGCCTGTATCATTCGCGCTCTTCTTTCCGGGTGTGGAACGTCCTTCTTCTACATACTTCCTGATTAGTTGTGTCATTTCTTCTACATTTTTCTTATAACGTTTGTCACCGATGAGATTCTTTGTTTCCGACGGATCTTTCTCCAGATCGAAAAGTTGCATACTAGGCAACTGGGCAAGTTCGGCAGGCTTGTTCGGATAACCCCATCCGCCTGAACCACCGTGGAATACTAGCTTCAATTTGGGAGTGCGCAGAGAAAGGTATCCTTTGCCCGATGCATAAATAAGGTTCTTACGCGCAGACGTCCCTTCTTTGTTTAGTATTGGCCATATACTATAACTATCCTCTGCTTCTTTATCCTTTAGCCGATAGTTCATCATTTGGGCAAAGGTAGCGTAAAAGTCGGCAAGTGAGACCAGTGATCCATTGATTTCGTTTGCATATTTTCCCTTCCAGGATACGATGAGCGGTATACGGTGTCCACCTTCGTAAATATCATTTTTATAACCTCTGTAAATGTAACTTGGGTGATGTCCTTTCTCTTCCATTTCTTTAACACCTATATAAGGAGCGCATCCGTTATCCGATGTAAAGATGATGATGGTATTTTCCAGTTGGTTGTTTTTCTTTAATGTTTCCACAATTTGTTGCACCATGTCATCTATCATGACTACGAAATCGCCATAATCTCCTATAATTGTTTGACCTTTATATTTCTCTGCCGGTAATACGGGCGTATGTGGTGCGGTGATGGGGAGATAGAGGAAGAACGGTTTCTGACTGTTGCGTTGTTTGTCGATATAATCCACGCTGTGGCGTATGATATTAGGCAGGCAGTCTTGCGGCTCAAAATCGGCGCCTGCTGCTCCGTTGCGTATCAGTTTGATTCCTTTCTGTGGACCGATGGTACGGTTGGGAAGAGCGGTCACTTTGTTGTTTTCTATATAAACGTGTGGAGCTGTGCCCAGCGATGCTGGTATGCCGTAGAAATAGTCAAATCCTCTCTCTGTAGGTCCGTTTTTGATGGGTTGTGAGAAGTCTACATCTTTCTGCTTTCTCTGACTATTTTGTATGTATGCCCAGTCCCAACCAAGATGCCATTTCCCGATGCAGGCAGTGCTGTAGCCGTTTTCAGAAAACATTTGGGCAATTGTCCGGCGGTCGGGAGTAATCATGGCTGGAGAGAACCCATTCAGCACTCCACTTTTCATGGTTGTCCGCCAAGGATACCTTCCGGTGATAATGGAGTAGCGCGAGGGAGTGGAGAGTGCGGAAGATGAATGGGCATCCGTAAAGGAAATTCCGGAGTGTGTCAAGTTATCGATGTTCGGAGTATGGATTTTGGATTCCGGATTGAATGCCGAAATGTCCCCATAGCCTAAATCATCTGCTAATATAAATATCACATTGGGCGATTGCGCCTTTATGGCAGTTGCCGCAAGGAGTGCGGATGAGATTGTTATTAGTTTGTTCATCACTTTTGATTAGATCTTTTTGTGAATTCTATATCTTTATCAATTAGTCTATGTGAGTCCAATGAATTTTCAGAGTAATATAACGTGAAAAATCATTGAACTCACATTTGTGGTTTATTCTTGTACTATAACATTTATAGGACAGGTGAATCCATTCTCAAATTTGGGGGTTGCCGTGCCTGAGTTAGGCAGTGAATCGAATATGAAAGTGAATGTTCCCGCTTTATTTAATAAGGTACTTGCATCCGCATTGAAATCGACATACGATATGAAGTACTTTTCATTTAATTTTGGATCTTCAAAGAAATGAACGGTCTCATTACTTTTCTTGTTGGCTGTTCCAGCTCCAATTTTGGATTTGTTACCGGCTACTTTTACAACATCTGGTGTGTAGAATCCTCTAAACCAGTTGTTCTTACTGTCATCATGCGCTTTGAAGTTATAGCCTGTTGGTGCTGTAACCCCTTCTGACTTGTATGTTGCAAACCAAATGCGCAAAGCAATATTACCTCCAAGTGCCTCTCCTTTGGTTAGAATTTTCGTTTGCTGGTTACTTTTGTATACCAATTCTCCTCGTACTGCTTTTACGGGATTACTTTCTGTAGGTTCCCAATCTTCATTGAAGGTCGGTATGTCAGTATCAGTAGTAAGGTTTGGATTGACAACAAATCCGGACACCGGATTTTCAGTAATTGTAAATTCAAAAGGCACCCATCCTGTTTCTCCTGTGACAGGATGTTTGGGAAAATACTGCACGATGTCATTACCGGCATCTGTATTTGCATACTTGATGTATATCTTATAGTTACCAGGCTTTTCGATATAAGACTTGGGCGTTGAAGCACTGATAGTCCAAGATGCGGATGACATGGGACGTGTGCGGTTTCCGCCATAGAGTATATCAGATGTGTTTTCGTCCCACATGCCTACAGAAATTGGTTTTGAGTTTGTCCCATGAAAGAATATGTCATTTTCTCCCCAAACGTGGCTTAGAGTGCCGTCTTTTAATGTAAAAGCTTCGGGGTATTGTTCGATGTTTTCTTGGGTGGGAGTAAATAAGGTAAGTGCTTTTACGCCATTTTCTTCGGTAAAACTGGGGCGAATGGCATTATTGGCAATCATAATGGAATTGTAACGTAGGTTAGCAACACAGTTGTATGTAAGTCCTGCTGTTTTGATTTCTGTGGAGGGACTGGACATTCGCGCATACCAAAATATTTGTTCGTTTTGTGCTCCGGGCACTGGGGCAGATTGATTTACCCAGTTAATTTCTCCACCGAGAAGAACAAAAGGTTTCTCACTGGTAGGAATGAGTTCACGTGCAGGACGTTGAGTACCCTCAGCCCAAACTGGAATTGTTTTAGTAACAGTAGTGCCAATTTTTTCTCCATTTTCAAAAATATCAAATGAGATGGGTACCGCCCCGTCTTGCGTTGGGGTTCCGCTTATTGGGAAATAAGCATATTGTTTATCTCCCTGAAAGGAGAGTTGTACCTCTCCGTCTTCTATTTTCAATCCGGTTTCGGATGACCGATCAACAAACTTGACGAGTAGTTTCCGGCCAAACCCGTTGACGAACGGGATACCCAAGCGGTCACCCGGTTCGTTTTCATCACCGGCAAAAGCGGGGGTGCCTTTAGCCAGGAATCCGTCTACATAAATGGTTGATTCTTGTACGTTCAACCCCTTTTCTTGTACAATATATTCCATTCCGGGGTGTTCGCAAGAACAGAACAGACCTGAAATAAACAATATGGATAGTAATGCGGTAATCTTATTCATAATCATGTTTCCTTTCGTTTATATAACATTTGTTATCTTGCACCATAATTCTGTGTCAGCTTAGGATTGGAACGTATCTCTTGTGACGGAATAGGAAATAAGGTACAGTATTGGTCAATCTCAAATTTTTCGCTCTTCATATAGTAGTTGTTCACATTAGGAGAGCTGTTGGAAGTATAAGCATTATAGAAGTTGGTGAAATGTTGGTTCATTACTTCTACTGCTTTCCCTGAGCGTACGAGATCGAACCAGCGGTGTCCTTCGAACGCCAATTCCAATGTTCGTTCGTCATAGATTGCTTGATAAACCTTTTCCGGAGTATCTAGAACCCATTCTTTATTAGAGTCTCCAGACGCAAGGTACGGAACAATACCGGCCCTTTCCCGTACAAGGTTGATTGTATTATTCAAAACGCTTTGTGATAGAACTCCGTCACTTATATGTGCTTCCGCTTCTGCCAATAACAGCAGTACGTCCGCAAAACGGAGGATATACCAATTGTCATCAGAATCATTTACTTTATATTCTGATGAACCCATGTATTTGCCGCACATCCACTGGTCGTCTGCGCTAAAGCCTTTGACAGAAGTCCGGAAAGAGGTACCAGTATAAGGGTCGTAAGGATATGCGACGTTTTGTGTATAATCTTTGTTCTCATTAACCGGAAGATAAGAAACACCGTCTGTGTCTAATTTGATATTACCATTGCTGATGCGTGTATCGGTGTAGATAACATCATCGAATTTGCGTACTTCGTATTGATAATCGGGATACATGGAATCCCATTTCTTTGCCATGTCCATAAAATATCCGGTCGGTGCGCATGCGCCATTTCCTTGATTTGAAATGGGAGATGGGATATATCCGTTTGAGTTGGCTTTATTGCGGGGTGCATAAGATGCGGGTGAGAAAAGAGTGTAGAACGGGCTGCCCAATCCTTCTGCCTGACCTGTTTTGTATTCCACTTCCCATATAGATTCGCTTGAATGTTTGTTTGTGGGCTTGAATAATTCACTGAAATTCGGGTACAATTCGTATCCTCCATTGTTTATCACATCTTCTAGATAATACTTGGCGGCTTCGTATTGCGTAGTGGTCGTTTCCGGATAAAATACGGTAATGTTTGGATTGGCAGATATATCTTTCCATGCTTCTACGTTGGGGTAAGCAGCTTCTGTGATGTCGTTCGGCATGGATAGAAGTACTTTTCCCAGTAAAGCTTCTGCCGCATATTTGTTAACTCTTCCTGTTGGAGTTTTCTCTCCGCTATTTGTTGAGCGATAAAGATTGTTAGATTCGATGGCGGTGGTCAAATCAGTGAGAATCCGTATATACACCTCTTCTGTTGATGCACGCAGATGACCTCTGGAATCGGTGTATTCTTGCGGGATATCCATAATGATGGGTACTCCGCCGTAAGCGCGAACTAAGTTGAAATAGAAAAGGGCACGTAGTACTTCGGCCTCTGCAATGTACTTCTGAACAGCTTCATCATTCCCGAAAAGTTCTTTTCCTTTTTCGATGACCGTGTTGGCTCTTATGATTCCTTTGTAGTGATGAGCCCAATAGTTTTGGTTTCCGCTGTTGTTGGCAGATATGGTAAATTTTTCAATTTCATGTCGGAAAGTATTGGCATAATAATTGGTCTGATTTGGGAATGCGACATCCGAACGCACATCACCGAAGAGATAGATGCTGGCCGAATACAGTCCGTTGTCTCTCAAAGAAGAGTAAGTTGAATACAATGCTGAACGTATATCATCAGGTGACTTGTAGAAATTCTTACCCGTTAAAGTGGTTTCCGGCTCAATGTCTAGAAAACCGGTACAAGCGGACATACAGGTAGTAACCAATGCCATTGTAAATATATTCTTCAAATTTTTCATATTCTTTTTCATGCTTTTGATTTATAATGTAACTTTCAGTCCCATGGTGAAATTTCTGGATAAAGGATATCCGGTACGGTCGATGCCCGGTGCGGTAGCCGAACGGAATGTGTTGGCTTCGGGGTTCATACCGGTATATTGGGTGAAAGTATGCAAGTTGTCGATATTGAAACTTAGTACTAATCCGTTTAAAAAGGTTTTTCGAAGCATTTTTTTGTCGAATGTGTACGAAAGCTGGATATTACGGATAGACAGATAAGAACCATCTTCGAGATATCGGTTGGTAAATTTGCTCATTTCCGTGGTTGGACGTACATCATTGGAGGTGTAAGTACGGTCTGCTAAACCATTACCCGGTGATTCGGGCGAACGCCATCTGTCTACTACTTTGATGGAAAGGTTGCTATTGTTGTTTCCGCGGAGTGTTTCACGTAATGTATAGTTGTAAATCTGATTTCCGTATTGTCCGTTCAACTGAAAACTAAATGAAAAGTTTTTGTATGAGAATGTGTTGACCATACCGGCATTGAAACGCGGATAAGGATTTCCTATAATAGTACGGTCATTGTCATCATAAAGTCCGTCACCGTTGAGATCATACCATTTACAGTCTCCCGGACGAACGTTCGGGTCGAAAGCCAGTCCCGAATAGGGGTCGTTCCGCAGTGCTTGAATCTCCTCCATTGACTGATAGATACCACCGAATACATTTCCGTAGAACATACCTATCGGATAGCCTACTTTCGTGATGTTTGATTCTGCTACTCCATCAGTGATGGCTTCAGAATCGAGTCCTAGTGCCAATACCTTGTTTCGGTTGGCAGAGATGTTGAACGTAGTTGTCCATTTGAATTTGCCGGTCAGGTTGCGTGATACGATATTGAACTCGATACCCTTATTCTCAACGGAACCGACGTTTTGTAGCATACGTGAAACTCCTAAAGTGCTTGGAACGATTGTATTGAGAAGCATATCGGAGGTGATAGATTTGTATAAATCAAGTTGCATGAATATTCGGTTGTGGAAAAGCCCTATATCTATACCTAAGTTTGTCTGTTTGGACACTTCCCATTTCAAATCTGGATTAGCGATGTTCGATGGAGCCCAGCCACTTACAACAGACCCGTCTACTATATACGATTGCTGTGACATTTTGGTCTCATAGTTGTAGTCTCCGATAGCATTGTTGCCGGATAACCCGAAGCTACCTCGCAATTTGAGTTCACTAAGTACTTTCCTGAGTGGTTTCATGAACTTTTCTTCCGTCATGGCCCATCCTGCAGAAATGGAGGGGAAATAACCATATTTGTTGTTCTTTCCGAAGCGGCTTGAACCATCTGCACGGAATACTCCTTGAACCATATATTTTCTTTTGTAGTCGTAGGTCAGTCGGGCTATGTAGGATAGCATACGGTCTTCAGTCTTATTATAAGATCCTCCGTTGACTACACCTCCGTTGATGGAAGGGAGAGACTCTGTTGCAAAATGATAGGCGGATGTGTAGAGCTTGTTGAGCTGGTTGCTTTGTATAGTCATACCTCCTACGGCACTGATATTATGGTCTCCGAACTCTTTCTGATAGGTCAGTATGTTTTCGTTAATCCACATGAGCTTGCGGGTCATTGTGGTGGAAGCTTCAGAGTCAGTACGGTTTTTGCCAATGGAAGCCGGATACCATATTGAGTTTTCGGATGACATGATATCGATAGCCAATGATGGTTTGAACGTTAATCCCTTGGCCAACTTTAATTCGAAGTTAAGACCGCCAACAATGCGATTTTGACTCGTTTCGTTTTTGTATTCGTGAGCGATTCTGACTGGGTTGTCTTGATTGTCAGCCAATGGTGAATCGGTAAGAGTGGGGAATGCGCCGGTTTCGGGATCTCTTGAATCGGTTGCCTTAGTCGGTGCCAGGTTGTACTCTAATGTGGAGAAATATTCTCCATTCGGGAGTTTGACCGGGAAAAAGGGATACATGGAAATTGCGGTTCGGATTACGCTGTTCGAGCCTTCTCCACCTTCTCTGGTCTTTTTCTGGTTAATAAACGTAGGAGCAAAGTTGACAGTTACTTTGGCCCATTTATTTAATTCGATGTCGAAGTTGGAACGGAAAGCAAATCTTTTCATTCCGGTACATATCAGAATACCTTCCTGGTCGAAGTATTCTCCGGAGATTCGATAGCGCATATTTTTACTTCCTCCTGCGATAGACAGATTGTATTTCTGCTGAATGGCATTTTGGAAGATGGCATCTTGCCAGTCTGTGTTGAGGTTTTCGTCGAAAGGAAAATAATCCTGGCTCTGGTTTGTTGTGTAACGGAATCTTTCATTCAGATTCTTATCTTTATAATATTCCAGCAATTGGGCTGTGTTCATCAATTCAAACTTATGTTGTATTTGTGCTATGGTGGTTGCGGCATTGATAGTTACTGTCGGTTTGGCACTTTCACCGCGTTTGGTCGTGATAAGTATTACACCATTAGCACCACGCGAGCCATATACAGCGGTTGAGGCGGCATCTTTCAGAATCTGAATGTTGGATACATCATCAGGATTGACTGCTGACAGGCCGCCTTCCATCGGTATTCCGTCGACAATGTATAAAGGTTCCGAGCCAGCAGTAACGGTACCGATACCACGAACCTCTACATTAATATCACCACCGGGAGTTGCATCGGAAGTCTGTATACGAACTCCGGGCACTAAACCCGAGATGGTCTGTTCGATGGAAGAACCTACATATCCAGATAATTCTTCGGATTTGATGGAGGTCATGGCAGACGTTATTGTTCTTTTGGTCTGCGTTCCATAGCCAATGACTACAGTTTCATCCAACATATAGCCGTCTTCAATCATGACTACCTTAATAAGTCTCTTTGGATCTTTGATTGTGATCTCTTGTTTTTGAAATCCGATAAACGAAAATTCAAGAATTGGATTTTTACCTTTCGTTTGAATTTTGAAAGTGCCATCAATAGTAGTGGTGGTCCCATAATTGGAATTTTGGCAAAGGACATTCACACCGGGTATAGGCTGTCCTTGCTCGTCAACAACAGTTCCTGTTGCAAATGTTCGGGCATTCTGGGCGTATGTATTTCCATCTGTATATGAAGAAACTGCAAATATGGAAAATACAATAATTAGAAAAAGAATGCGGATAGAAATAATATTTCTCATATAGTAATAAATTTAGTTATGCCACAAAAATACAATCAATATACTAATTTTTTATAGGATGTAAAGCCGCCAAAGAGAATTTGTAAAACAGTATAATATGTAATATGTTGAATAGTAGTCGTTTATGTGTAGTGGGCGATGGGGAAAATGTAATAGGTCTGTGAACTGTTTATAGTTGAGGAAGGTGTTGAATATGGAGATATCGGATTTTATATTCATTTTTACCATAACTACATAAATTGTCTTTATTTGCAATGTATTCATTTGATATATAGAACTTTGTCTGTAGGTAGACTTACTTTTATCTTAAAATGGAACCAGATGTGGCTCAATGGTATTAGCATTTCGTATATTTGCATAAATATAAAAGTATTTGTTTTCCCTTTCAACAACTAAAATCGCATAAAATATGAAGAATCACTCAAGACATTTTGTAGCCGCTACTTGTGCTTTAGCAGCATTTTCTCCTGTTGAAATGATGGCTCAGAAACAACCTAACTTTGTTATTATCGTTGCAGATGATATGGGATATGGTGATGTGGGCATATATGGTAATGAGTATATAAGAACCCCGAATATTGATCAAATGGCCCGGAAGGGGATGATGTTCACAGACTTCCACTCGAACGGTTCAGTTAGTAGTCCGACGCGTTGCGGGCTATTAACCGGACGTTATCAACAGAGAGCTGGTTTGGAGAGAGTTCTTTTGGTGCCCCGGAATGATAAAGATAAGGAGGTGGGACTTCCATCGGAAGAAATAACCTTTGCAAAAGTCTTGGGAGACAACGGATACCGGACAGCTTTGATTGGCAAATGGCATTTAGGATATTTGCAGAAACATCATCCGATGAATTTCGGCTTTCAGAAGTTTGTAGGCTTTAAGTCCGGAAATGTCGACTATCAGAGCCACCGCAACCGTTATGGTGATATGGATTGGTGGGATGGACTGGAAGTGAAAGATATGCCGGGATACACAACAACCCTGTTAACAACGCTCTCCGAAGATTATATAAAGGAAAATAAAGATAAGCCGTTTTGTCTGTATATAGCACATGCGGCTCCTCATTCTCCCATGCAGGGCCCTCATGAGAAAGCGATTCGTACAGAGGCCACTCCGGAAGGAGATAAAAACTCTGATAGATCGAATAAAGAAATCTATAAAGATATGGTAGAGGAACTAGACTGGAGTGTAGGGCGTATTCTGGAGACACTGAAGAAATATAAACTGGATGAGAATACTTTCGTTGTCTTTTTCTCCGACAATGGTCCGGTGATAAATAATGGAGGTTCTGCCGGAGGATATAAAGGTGCTAAAGGAAGTCCATGGGAAGGTGGTCATCGTGTTCCTGGCATTTGTTATATGCCCGGTACTATTAAAGAGGGTACAACATGCGAACAAACAGTGATGAGTTTCGACCTTTTTCCAACTATGCTGGATATGGCTGGCATTCATTATAACGATTCAAAGAAGAAACTGGACGGAACCTCTCTGGTCCCTTTGTTCAAAGGAGAAAATCTTGCTCCAAGACTTTTATTTTGGGGTAATGGTAATAAGACTATATCAGTGAGAGACGGTAAATGGAAACTGGTTCGTTACAATCAAAAGGGGGACATTACGCTGCATTTGTTTGATTTGAACAATGACCCATACGAGAAAAATAATTTGAGCAAGCAGGAACCTGAATTGGTTGAAAGACTGGACAAGGAGATTACTCGCTGGGCTGAGTCCGTCTATTCGGAAGTTCCTGATCAGTTTGCTCGAAAAGTACAGCGCACGAATAAAAAATAACACGTTAACATACATAGTAACTATGAAGATAGAAAAAACAGCCTTGTTGGCATTGGGAGCTGCTATGACTTCCGGTGCGGCTTTGGCCTCGAATACGGTTGATAAAGCGACTCCTAATGTCTTGCTGATTCTTGTAGATGATCTTGGATTGGGCGATTTGTCCTGCCAATATGCCAAAGATTTGAGTACTCCCAATATTGATCGCATCTTTGAAACGGGAGTACGTTTGGATAATTTTTATGCCAATTCATCGGTATCTTCTCCTTCGCGTGCCGCACTGTTGACCGGGCGTTTCCCGGCTATGGTAGGAGTGCCCGGAGTCATACGTCCCTCCATCGACCAAAATTGGGGTTATTTCGATCCGTCTGCCGTCACTATGCCCGAGGTGCTCAAGAGTGGTGGTTATAGAACTGCGCTGATTGGTAAGTGGCATTTGGGTTGGGAAAGTCCGAATCTTCCTAATGAAAGAGGATTTGATCATTTTCATGGCTTTCTTGCGGATATGATGGATGACTATTACACGCATCGGCGACAGGGAGGGAATTATATGTACCTCAATGACAAGGAAATCGATCCTAAAGGCCATGCTACCGAATTGTTTACTTCATGGAGTGTGGATTATATCAAGAAAGAAGCAAAAGAGAAGAATCCCTTTTTTCTTTATCTTGCCTACAATGCTCCCCATTCTCCTTTGCAACCTCCGGTAGAATGGGTGAACAAGGTGCAAGAGAGAGACAAGTCTCTGCCGGTTAAGCGTGCAAGGCTGATAGCCCTGATTGAACATTTGGATTATAATATAGGTAAGGTGATACAATCTCTTGAGGAAAGTGGTCAATTGAATAATACGTTGGTGATATTTGCTTCTGATAATGGAGGAGACCGGGGAAGTATGGCGAACAATGGTTCTACCCGGGGTGCCAAAGGCGATATGTTTGAGGGTGGTATTCATGTCGCTTGCGCATTGAATATGCCGGGAGTTTTCGAAGGTGGCCGACGTGACAATCACTTCGTGGTGATGATGGACCTTATGCCTACTATATGTGACTTTGTAAATGTACCGGTCAAGCATGAGATAGATGGTATTTCCGTGTTGGATGCCATTAAGGGAAAGACCCAGAACACAGAAGACCGCTTTGTCTTCTGGCTCCGAAATGAAGGTGGTGCGCAGTTTGGTGGCAAGTCACAGAGTGCTGTGAGGTATAATGAGTACAAACTATTACAGAATCTTCCCTTTGAAAAGGCGCAGATGTTCAATTTGGAAGAGGACTCTTTAGAAACTACTCCGTTACCTTTGCAAGGGGATATGTTTCGGAAATTGAACAATGCAATGACTAGGCATTATCGTGCTTGGGGGGCAGTCCCTTGCCAGGCACCGTCTAAGTAGAAACTTAAATCATAAAATAAAACTAGTATGATGAATTTCAAAATGAAAAACAAGACTCTGTTCTTATGCCTTCCGGCAATGTTGAACATACCTTTTGGAGGCTCTTCCGCATTCGGAGCAAATCCAGAAAAAGACAATAAAGAAAATAGCCCGAAACGCCCCAATGTACTTGTATTGCTAACGGATGACCAGACATTCAGCACTATCCATGCCTGGGGTAATAACGAAATTCAGACTCCGAATATGGATAGGCTTGTCAACCAGGGTATATCATTCACCCAAACTCACGTAATGGGCGGGCTCAATGGTGCCATCTCGCAGCCCAGTCGTGCGATGCTCCTTACCGGACGCGGTCTGATGGATGTACACCGCAACGGACAAGTCATCCCCAAGAATGAGAAAACATTTCCCGAACTGTTCCGCGAGAACGGCTATACAACCTTCGGAACCGGCAAATGGCATAGTGACAAAGCTGCATTCAACCGTTCGTTCTCTACAGGTGCAAATATTTTTTTCGGGGGAATGCATCCCTATGGAAATGAAAAGGAAGAAAAGGGACACCGATGCCCTTATCTGCATGAGTATGACCCGACAGGGAAATACAAAAATGGTCAATGGGTAAATGCATCACTCAATACTTTCTCATCTGAGTTGTATGCCGATGCCGCCATCAAGTTCATTGAAACAAATGCATCGAATGATAACCCGTTTCTGATGTATGTCGCATTTACTTCGCCGCATGATCCGCGTAACGTATTACCCGATTACGGACGCAAATACGGCAGCAAGGAAATTACGATGCCAAAGAATTTTGTCACACAGCATCCGTTTGATAATGGCGACCTTAATGAACGTGATGAAAAACTGTTGCCTACTCCGCGTGTACCGGAACAGGTGCTTGCTGAAAGGGCCCGCTATTATAGTATGGTGAACGAGGTAGATGTTCAGATAGGGCGTATCCTTGATATGCTTGAAAAAAGCGGCAAAGCCGATAACACCATCATCGTATTTGCTGCGGACAACGGCCTTTGTGTCGGAGAACACGGACTGTTGGGGAAACAGAACTTATATGAAGCGGCGGTGAGAGTGCCTTTGGTGATATGCGGACCTAATATCCCGCAAAATGTTATGAGCGATGCCTACTGTTATCTTTATGACCTTTACCCCACTCTCTGTGATCTTTCGAATATAAAGGCACCGACTACTGTTAAGGGTATTTCATTAGCGCAAACCATACAGAACCCGAAAGTGAAAAAGCGTAAGGACATATTGCTGACATATATTAACCTTCAACGAGCTATCAAGAAGGATGGTTTCAAACTTATACTTTACAATGTAGACGGTCAGCGTCATCCGCAGCTTTTTGACCTTAAGGCGGATCCAATGGAAATGAATAATCTTTATGACAATCCGAAGTATAGTAAAAAACGTAAAGAGCTTACTAAATTACTTTATGCTCGAATGGCGTCTGTTGGCGATTTCTGTGATCCTACTAAACCGGATTGGGGCTATCCGACGAAACTGAAATGGGAACAAGTTGTCAAAGTCAATCCTTGATGTAGAAGAATGTGTGTTCGGGGCTTAAGCTCAATGTGAAAAAAATATCATTCCCACTGCAATAAGAAAAAACAGCTTATTGCAGTGGGAATTTTTATTGTCCGATGCGTCCTACTCTTTCTTCGAAAGAGTTACGATCACCAATGGCTTTGCTTCTCATTTTCGAGCGGTAGTTGTAGATAGTTGATAATGAGTATTGCAAGAAATGGGCTATTTTCACACTATCTGTAATTCCTAACCGAATCAGTGCAAAGATTCTCAGTTCGGGAGTCAGTAGTTTACCAGTACCAGGTATTATAGCATTTTCGGGTGATAAGAGTGCGTTAAAGTCCGCTACGAAGTTTGGGAATAAGTTGAGGATTGCTTTGTCGAAATTATTATAAAACTCTGCCAGATCTCCTTCTGTATTTAGCGAAGACTTGAGGAAAGAAACCACTTTATTGATATCTTCACTCTTTGCTATTTTAAGGGCTCTTTTCTTGAAACTGTCTATCTGAGTGATATAGTTGGTATATTGTTCCATATATAATCCCACATATTCTTCCTTAATTTTACTGCTATCAGCCAGTGCAGAATTTATGTTTTGTATTTCATCCAAATGGTATGACAGGCTTTTATTGGCTTGTTCCACTTTTTTCTTTTGCTTCTTTAGTTGGGTGAAAAGTATAATTAATAGGATACAGACAAGGCACAGCGAACTGAGTAGGCTATTGATAATAACAAATTTGCGTTTCTCTTTCTCTTGAAAGGCCTTGTCGATGAAGAGATACATATCCGAGGCTTCGATAGTATTAATTCTTGCATTACATAAAATCGCATCTTCCATTGCATTTTTCATGTATGCGTATGCCCGATCTATGTCTCCACTTTCAAAAATAAGTTTTGCCAATATTCGCAAAGAGCGGTTCTCTCTTGTTCCGCTTATTACATCGGATATGGCGGATATGGCAAAGTATTTGATCGCATTCCTGGAGTCGCCTTTGCCTTGATAGGCGGAGGCTAATGAATAAGCTAATATGCCGGCATTCCGTGAATATTGGGGATAGCTTAAATAAGCGCTATCCAGCATATGGATGGCATCATTATATTTCTTTTTGTGTAGCAGGATAGGAGCAATTGTGAAAGCCCGTATATTGGAAGGGACTTCTGCGCATTGAAGTAAGGAGTCACGATAAGTTTGTTCTATCAAATCATTCTTGCGTGATTCTATTTCACTGGAAGCAAAATTCTTCTGGTGATTGTAGATAGTGGCTTGCCCGAGGAAGTATTCCACTCTAAGTTTGGGAGACAATAATTCATGTTGTATGGGATTGACAATGGACAATGCTTCTTTGAAAAATCCCATGGAAGATAAAATACGCGCATAATCTAACTTGGCTTCAATGATAAGCTCTCCATCTCCACTTTCTTGAGCCAACTCATTCATATGAATAGCATAGGTTAAAGCGGAATCTTTTTGAAAGGAAGAATAGGCGAAACATAATAATTCGGCTATTTGTACTTTTTTGTGTATTTTATGGTGTAACTTCAGTTCTATTTTGAGACTATCTATTTGCTCTTGCTTTTGTTCTGCATAATCTAATTTATACTTTAGGGCTTTATCTAATGTTTTTAGTAATGACTTGATTTCATCGTTAGCTGTAGCCGGATTGATAAAAATAAAGCAGAGTAACACAGGTAAAATAAACTTTCTCATGATTATATTAGATTTTATCGCTAAAGCTGAATTTGGGATAAAGGTAAATATAATATTTGATAAATGCTAGCTTGTGATTTAATTCTCATGTCTAAGATTTATAATTCCATATCGAACCGTAAAAGTGAATACCGGTTTGATATGGAATGTATGATATGGAATCTTTTTCAGAAATGTCTATATAAAATTAGGGAATAATTGTTATTTGTATTTTTTTGCAAACTCCACCGAAACAGAATTGCTGAAACTTCCGCAAACCTCCGCTGCGAAGTCTTTTCCGCATTGGATTATTTTATCCCAGATTTCTTCATTCAAGTTATTTAGATCGCGGTATCGAACATCATATTTGAGTAATCCATAAATGAGTCCTGCGTTAAAATTGTCGCCGGCTCCAATGGTACTGACTGCCTGTAACGGTTCTACCGGATAATCTTTGTTGACCAGATTGGTGCGCAACGTTACCTTTTCCCCGCCTGCAGTACAGATGAAGCGTGGGCAATAGAACTTGATTTTATCCTTGTATATCTTGTCTATATCCTGCATATTATACATATAGAGGAAATCCTCCAATGAACCGCGTACAATGTCTGCATATTCAAGATTTTCAATAATGGTTGGAGCCAGTTTCATGGCTTCGTTCTTATGAGAAGAGCGGAAATTCGGGTCATAATAGATGATGGCTTTCTTTTCCCGTGCCTGATCGAGTAATTCGAGAACCTTTTCCCGTAATACCGGATTCAGTGCATAATACGAACCCACCATCACAATGTCATCCTCCTCTAATTTAGGGAATAGGACGTCCAAGCGCTGTTTTGGGTAATCTTTGTAAAAGATATACTCTGCATCGCTTTGTGCATTCAAAAAAGCCAGAGATACCGGTGATTTTCCGTCCGGGAATACGTTGACGTGATCCGTGGGGATATTATTCTCACGCATAAACTGCAGGATAATATTGCCTACACGGTCATTTCCGGTTTCACTGATGAAGCCGACGTTTATTCCCATTCGTCCCAATGAGACGATGCCGTTGAATACAGAGCCTCCCGGTACGGCTGCGGAAGGCTGGTCACCTCGAAAGATGATATCGAGGATTGTTTCTCCAATACCGATTACTTTTCGCATAGTGATCTTGATTTTTCTCCCAGATAACCACCATGATGGCGTTTTGAGTATTCGGCGATCGTAAATCCTGTTTCTTTCATGGTTTGTACCACCAATATATCTCCGATCACTGTCATGGCAGTGGTAGAGGTAGTAGGAGTCATACCTAACACACAGACTTCAGCCGGCTTACCGGTACTAAGACAAACATCCGACTCTTTTGCTAACGGACTGTCCGGATTACCGGTAATGACAATAAACTTCAAATCCGGATTCAGATTATGAGCCAGACGGGTTAATTCCACAATTTCCCGTGTCTTGCCCGAGTTGGAGATCAACAGGAGTAAATCATTTTCTTGTAAAATACCCAAGTCCCCGTGTTGCGCCTCGCTGGGATGCAGAAAGACGGATGGAATACCGGTGGAACAGAAAGTTGTAGCAATGTTCATGGCAATCTGTCCGGCTTTTCCCATACCGGAAGTTACCAGTTTTCCCTTTTTCTGATGTATTTGTTCTACAATCAGTTTCACTGCTTTTTCATAAGCGTCTGTTACAGGGATATTGAGCACAGCTTGTGCTTCCTGTTGCAAAAGTTGTTTGATGGAGTCTATCATATAATCAGTTTATTTTTTCTTTTAATTCGTTCAATGTGTTTGCCACTTCGTAATAAGTTGAGAATGGTTGCCGTGCAAAACCTTTATCCTCCAGGGTGTGGAGTGCTTTCAATAGTTCGTCATAGAAACCATATTCGTTGTAGAAGATGACCTTTTTCCGGTGATAACCGATAGAAGCAGCGGCTATTACATGGAAAATCTCATCGAGTGTACCAACGCCTCCGGGTAGTGCGACTAACACTTCCGACTTCTCTGTTATGATATCTTTGCGGTCACTCAAGTTGCGGGTGTGAATTTCTTCGTCTAACAGAGTGCTTACTTTGCCGTTCTCCTCCAGTTTGGTGGGAACAACTCCGATGACCTTGCCTCCGTTTTCTTTCACGGCACGGGCTACACATTCCATCAGTCCGAGGCTGGCCCCTCCATATATCAAGGTTTTGCCTTTCTGCCCCATCCATTCTCCTATTTGGCGGGCACTTTCGAAGTACATTTTGTCAATGTTCTCGGAGGCGGAACAGAATATTCCTATCTTTTCCATATACGTTGTTGCTGTTATAGTCCACAAATATCTGCAATTTTCTATAAACAGCAATAAGTTTTATTGTATTTTTGTGGCATTAATTCAATAAGGAAGTATAAAACAATGCAAGGTAACGAATATACATTGCCAAATGGCTTACGTATTATCCATGAACCGACCCTCTCAAAAGTAGCTTATTGTGGTTTTGCGATCGATGCCGGAACACGCGATGAGGCAGAGAATGAGCAGGGAATGGCCCATTTTGTAGAACATCTGATTTTTAAGGGAACGGAGAAGCGTAAAGCCTGGCATATCCTCAACCGGATGGAGAATGTGGGGGGCGACCTGAATGCTTACACTAATAAGGAAGAAACGGTGGTCTATGCCGCTTTCCTGAAAGAACATCTGGAACGGGCGCTTGAACTGTTGGGGGATATTGTATTTCATTCAACCTTTCCGCAGCATGAGATAGAAAAAGAAACGGAGGTCATTATTGATGAAATCCAGTCGTATGAGGATACTCCGTCGGAACTGATCTTCGATGATTTTGAAGATATGATCTTCCGCAATCATCCATTGGGAAGAAACATTCTTGGTAAACCGGAACTTCTGCGGAGTTTTCGCACGGAAGATGTTCTATCGTTTACCCGCCGGTTTTACCAACCGGGGAATATGGTGTTTTTTGTTCAGGGACAATATGATTTCAAAAGAATCGTCCGTTTGGTAGAAAAATACCTTTCGGATATTCCTGATGTAAGAGTAGAGAATCGTCGTACACCTCCGCCTCTTTATGTGCCGGAACATTTGACGGTTCCCAGAGACACACACCAGGCACATGTAATGATTGGTAGCCGTGGCTATAATGCGTATGACGACAAACGCACGGCTCTCTATTTATTGAACAATGTCCTCGGAGGTCCCGGAATGAATAGCAAACTCAATGTGGCCCTTCGTGAGCGCAGAGGACTGGTTTATAATGTCGAATCCAATCTGACCTCCTACACGGATACAGGGGCTTTCTGTATTTATTTCGGGACGGATGTAGAAGATATGGATACCTGTTTGAAACTGACCTATAAGGAACTGAAGCGAATGCGTGATGTGAAAATGACTTCCTCCCAATTGGCAGCAGCGAAAAAGCAGTTGATCGGACAAATTGGAGTGGCATCTGATAACTTTGAGAATAATGCACTGGGAATGGCGAAAACATACCTTCATTATCATAAATATGAATCATCCGAGCTTGTTTTTAAGCGTATTGAGGAGTTGACAGCAGAGCAACTACTGGAGGTTGCCAATGAAATGTTTGCGGAAGAGTATTTATCAACGCTGATTTATAAGTAGCTTTTTGATACTGCTACGATATGCTGACAATTAATAAACTGTTAATATTAAACTGACCATGAGAAACTTAACACGAAATGTCTGGATTTGCCTGGGTCTGATAATGTTTCCCCTTACAACATTCGGACAGCAGAAGAACAATTTTACCTATGTACCTGCCCAAGAGCTTTTACTGGTAGGAAAAGCGACCACCGAAGGTGAATATTTCCATCGGGTAGACACAGCAAAGTATTGTACGATGCCTCCTGCGGTAAAGAAACTATTCACTAACTCTGCAGGTTTGGCTATTTCCTTCACAACGAACAGTCCGGTGATAAAAGCTAAATGGACTGTTCCTGACAATTACCAATTGCCAAACTTGACCAGATTAGCCCAGAAAGGCTTGGATTTGTATATCAAACGGGATGGGAAATGGCAATTTGCCGGAGTAGGGATGCCGGGTGGTGTGACTACGGAAAGAGTGATTGTCGATAATATGGGAACCGAAGAGAAAGAATGTTTGTTATATCTGCCTTTATACGATGAGTTGAAGAATCTGGAGATAGGTGTTTCTTCTGATGCTCACATACATAAAGGAGAAAATCCGTTCAAAGATAAAATAGTAGTCTACGGATCCAGTATTTTGCAGGGAGCTTCTGCCAGCCGTCCGGGCATGGCCTATCCGGCCCGCTTATCCCGTAGCAGTGGATATAATTTCATTAATTTGGGATTGAGTGGCAATGGGAAAATGGAGAAAGAAGTTGCCGAGATGTTAGCGGATATTGATGCGGATGCTTTTATCTTGGATTGTATTCCTAATCCTTCTCCAAAAGAGATTACCGAACGGACTGTAGACTTTGTAATGACCTTGCGGGAGAAACATCCGGATACACCTATTATTATCATACAGACATTGATACGCGAAACAGGAAACTTTAATCAGAAAGCCCGTGAAAATGTAAAGCGACAGAATGAGGCTATAACTGAACAGGTAGAAGTGTTGCGTAAAAAAGGCGTAAAGAATCTGTATTTCATTAAAGAAGACCATTTCCTGGGGACAGATCATGAGGGAACTATTGACGGAACTCACCCGAACGATTTGGGATTCGACCGAATGTTGAAGAAGTATAAACCGGCTATTGGTAAGATTCTGAAAATCAAGTTTAGAGATAAATGATGGAAAGAATAAAGAGGCTATCCGAAAAGTCCCTAAAAAGAAAAATCACCCTTTTTAGGTAATGGATAATGTTTTACTCGTACAACTTTTGGGGTGCACTTTATCTGTTTGCAGGGTGACTGTTGTCACGTTACAACTAGCCAACTCAACCAAAGTGAAAGCTTCCCGATTGGTAGCAAATAAGAATGATATTCGTTCTGAATCCGTAGCTTTCAACGGAGTGAATTTCCGCGCCTCCAAGAGTCTGCGTGTAGGTATTCGCGGAGATTTTGGATATGTCTAACTTGCGTTCGTATGTCTAAAACATACTGTTATCGTCCATCATTAAATGATATTATGACTAGAAATTTGTATCTTAGCGCCCATGTTGGGTTGCTAATCCGGTAACCGTGTATGTTTGTTTTTATAATACTTCTAAAATAAAAAACGATGTTTCAGAAACTTGTAGCTATAGAGCCGGTCAGTCTGGTTCCGTCGGCCGAAAAAATGTTGTGGTCATTTGCCGGTCAGGTCGTGATGTATCCTGACATACCCACGAGTGATGATGAAATCATTGCCCGTATCGGAGATGCTGATGCGGTGCTTTTGAGTTATACCTCCCGTATCAACCGATATGTACTTGAATGTTGTCCGAATGTGAAATACATTGGAATGTGTTGCTCGCTCTATTCTCCCGAAAGTGCTAATGTCGATATTCGCTATGCCAATGAACGGGGTATCACGGTGACAGGTATTCGGGATTATGGTGACGAGGGAGTAGTGGAATATGTAGTCAGTGAATTGGTGCGCTGTTTGCACGGCTTTGGACAGGAACCGTGGGAGGAGTTACCTCGTGAGATCACCGGATTGAAAGTCGGGATAGTCGGACTGGGTAAGTCTGGTGGCATGATAGCGGACGCTTTGAAGTTCTTTGGCGCTGATATTTCATATTATGCCCGCAGTGAGAAAGAAGCAGCCACTGCCAAAGGATATCGCTTTTTACCATTAAAGGAACTCCTTGCAGAGAGTGAAGTCATTTGTTGTTGCCTTAATAAAAATACGGTTCTGTTGCATGAAGAGGAATTCAGGCAGATGGGTGACCGGAAGATCTTATTCAATACCGGTTTGTCACCAGCATGGGATGAGGCTGCATTTACTGAATGGCTGGAAGGTGATAACCTTTGTTTTTGTGATACGGTAGACGCATTGGGGAATGAGCAACTGCTCAATCATCCACATGTACGTTGTATGCAGGTGTCTACTGGCCGCACGCGTCAGGCGTTTGACCGCCTGAGCGCAAAAGTGTTGGCCAATCTGTCAGAATACAATGGGTGATGCGATATTAATCAGGGTGCTCACTACTGACCACCCTGCAATATCTGATGTAGCACTATAAATGTCTACTACGGCATGCACCTGGTCATTTTTGATTTCTACCCTTTGCGTATCTCCCACAAATCCGGGGGTAGATTGTATGGATACCTGCATGTTCTCCGGACCGACAGAAGCTCGTGAGGCGGCAACTGTAACATTCACTTTGGTTGGAAAGATGCGAATAGCTTCCGCAGCACTTCCGGAGAAAACGGTACGTTGCTCCGTTTGCAAAGAATCATCATAAACGGGAGTTCCTTTGAGTCCGTTAGGGCCTTTTTCATTGAAGAAGCGGGCTGTTGTATTTCCCATCAGGGAGGCAGTTCTTAAAACATCGAATCCACCGGTAGCTCCGGATGCGATATAGATTCGTGTGCCATTTGCCTTGGCGGTTTCTGCCACTTCCCGATAGAATGTCTCGTCTGCCAAAGCACCGATAGACAAGGTAATGACAGACGTTCCGTTTCTCAATGCCGGCAAGGCCAATTCCCGCATAGCGGCAGGAGAGGCCGACTCCACCAGATAATCTGGTTTTAATGCTAATAACTCTTCCAATGTGGCGCAAGCAATGCAAGGCTTGCCATGTTGCTGCATTTTATTTACGATGTGCGCAGCTTTTGATGCCGTACGCGAATAGACACCTACCAGATTATAATCTGGTAATAAGCCTTTGACAACTGCATCCGCAACGATTTCTGCAAGTCGTCCACATCCAACAATGACTAATTTTTTCATGCAACAAAGATAATACTTTTATTGGTAAGAACTTGGATTGCTAATTATTGTATTCAAATATCAAATAACACACCAACAGGTACAGGATAAGGAACAGCACAGACCCGATTCTCATTTTCAGTTCTTTCCGGGTAGGATGCAACCAATTTATAATCCGTGTGCGCAGAGTTTCGGGTGGACGTCTGAATAATCTTGCAAGCTCCTCAAAGGTCTTGCAGTCGTAGACTGTTTGTCTGAAATCATTCCTGCTGCCCCAACCTTCCTCTTTGAACCACCGGGTTTTAGGGTATCTTTCCGCTATCTGGTCTTGCAGCTGTCGCAAGGAGAAAGATTCGGGATTGTCTTCGTATTCCTGTTCGTAGTATATCATGCCTGTGAATCCATGTATACCTTTCCATTTAGTCATGTAGGAGCACTTGATAATATATTTTGTTCCGGTGGCATCAATAATTATATCACCTTTCCACCCGTTGGCTTCTTTTAGCATATCGAGTTTCGTTGTCTTGCCCTCTTTCCAAAAGACATAGACTCTGTTGTCGTTCGGACTGGACCAAAATATCGGGTATTTTAATTTTACTTTCATCTTTATTCCGGAACATGATGATTCAGGGTATCATGTGCAAGTGCTGCTTTATATCAGGGCTTTTTACATCAGGATTCTTCTATGGGTAATGCCACTTTCAGATTCGGATAGCAGTCGCCTAGGTGTTTTAGAAAATCATTGGCAATGACAATGGCCTGTACCGTTTCTTTCGCATCTACCGGAGTTTCGGGAATATCCGTAAAAATCAGACAGGAATAAAGGATGAGTTCAATTGCTTTTCCGTCTGTCTGCAAAGAGAGTTTATAGGCTTTTACATTTTTGCCGCGAGCTTGGGCTTGTGCTTTTGTCTGTCCCTCCAAAGGATATACGGTGAGTCTGGAGTTTTTGAGTTGCGAAGGTTCGAATATCAGATGCTTGTCTATTTCACCATTGGTATCCGTGTCGAACAGGTGCAGCTTATCACCGCTTAATACCAAATATTTGGGGGTTGCCACGGTGGTGAAACGCACAGTTCCCAAAGTAGCCATTCCTTTCAGTTTGTCTTTCATCCCGTCTTTGAAGGCATCTACCATGTTGTGTTCGGTATTAGCATAGTTGAAAGCATCGATAGGATTTTGCTCCATCGCTTTTTTCAGAAAGGGGAGTTCGGATGTCAGAAATTGGTTCTTGTATTGTGTCGCATTTGCAAATTCTGCTTTGAAATCGGTGTTGTCTACTGCCTGAACCTGCTGGGAGATTTTGCTTTTTGTATAAAACCAATATCCCAAAGACAGGATAATGCAGACAATCGGAATAAGCGAATAGATGTTCATGGGTTTTATTTTTAGGTATCCGTACTATTTTTCTTTTTCCTCGTTGTTATCCTTCACTTTTTTCACCATGCCTAGAAGCCCCAGGATAAAGTCTTTCAGGTAGGATAATATGCCTATGACTATCAATGCTGCAAGACCATAAAAAAGGAGGCTGCCACCCCATTTGTCCCAAAATGTGGGTTCAGGGATGAGGCTGCTAAGTTCTTCTACATTCAGGTCTTGCCGGATTGCTTCGGCATATTCGTCAGAAATGTCGTAATACGTATCGGGTTTCGATTCAGAAAAGAGTACGAGCGTACGTTTGCCGTCTTTCTCAATATACCCTAAATCCAGATGAGTACCTTCGTCCGTTTTATAATAGGAGCTGTCAGGGAGGGTAGCTACTTTCGGAATGTTGTTACTTACAGGAATTCTGATTCTGCGTGCTTCGGCATTACTACTCATTAAAAGACCGGCTATGACGGTCAGAATAAATAAAAACTTTTTCATAATTATTGCAATTTAACGTGTTAATGACTGATAGAGGGACAGTGTTTGACTGTTTTCTTTGTTTGTAATAATTTACTTTATGTGCTCTCCGGCTTAATTGAAAGTTAAATTCCGTACAATGTTATTTTTCCAGATAAAGCTGAACCAGTCATCCATATCCTCTTTGACGAATGTAATTTCCCAGCCGTCATTGCCTTTAGTGGATGGAGCTATTGCTTCCGGATAAAAATGGTCTTGCCAGGAAGCGTATATTTCTTCTTTATGTACCAAGCGGCTTTCATTAGGCACTAGGTTGTCTAATCGGGCAGTTATGGATGTCCAATTTTTCAGTAATGCCCGTAATTCTAACAATTGGTGTGGCGACGGCTCGGAAGCATCGCCTTCTATTGCAATGACTGTTTCCGCAGAATAAAATGGCAGTTGTAGGATGGTAAACCAGTTGTAATGATCATTCTGCCACCAATCACAAACCTTGCTGGAAAAGATGCCTATATCTTCCACTGTGTATTCTTTTCTCGTTCCCAGTAAAATAGTTACCAGTGTTTTGAAAAATCCCTTTCTTTTCCGCTGTTTGTCTACTTCCATACAGTGCTTGTTTTATAACATTTATAACGACCATTTTTTGAATGATAGTGCCAAAGTTATAAAACTATTTCGGAAAAAGTGAACGGTCGTTTCTTTTTTATCTTTTTTTTGCATAGATAATCTTAGGTGGAAGGAATATGGTATGTATTGAATAATACAGTCTAGTTTTTCAATAAGGAGTAAATGGCATGTAAATGTTTGGAGAGTAGCTGGGTATCCAATCCGCCCAGGAATGCCATTTCAAAGGACAGACCCATGTAAACCTGTCGGAACATGACTACCGCTTCCTCAACGTCTACATCCTTTTTTAGTTCTTCTGTTTGTATGGCACGTTGGATGGCGGTACGCCAGTAAGCATAATCGTTGGTTACGAGATTATGGAGCTTTTCTTTGGCGTCAGGATCATACTGGATCACTTGAAACAGAAAATGAAAATATTGGGCGTGGTATGAAAACTTTTCTGGCGCCACCTTATCTGTGCCTATCAGCTTGCCCAGCATATCCATCGTTCGTTGTACTCCTCTCACGTATTCGTCTATAAATTCGGCAAACGTACCGTTTGTTTCAGTGAATTTGTTTCGTGGATTCTGCGTGCTGAACCAAAACCTGTCCACTACAGCAATGAATAACTCCTGTTTGTTCTTGTAGTATTTGAATATGCCGGCTTTCGACATTCCGAGCATCTTGCCAAGTTCCGCAAAACTGGCTTTTTCGTAATTCACGGACATAAACAGTTTGAACGCAGCTATCAATAAATCATCACGGGTAATTTTCATATTACGGTAGTCTTTTATATTTTCTACCCCCGAAAATACTATTTTATCGGATAGCTTGCATAAAAGCGGGCAATAGATTAACAAAAATAAATCAGGAAATGCCGTTAATGAATCAGCGAAAAGTTATTTTTTAGTAAATCACCTTTCATTCCTTTACCATTGATGTAACGAATGGTAATGCAAATGCTGATTTGAAGGTTGAGAAAATAAATTGATCTGAAGACTGATGCCGGATTTTTATTGAACCTATCCTGAAAGGGTATGATGAATTGTACCCTTTCAGGATTCATCTTTGGGCGGAATAATGTAAAAAACATTAATAAACCCGTCCGCAACTAGGAAATATCCCCTGTTTGGGAGTCTATATAAATAAAGTATTAACTCATTTCTTATATCATCAATAAACATGAAACTCAAAGCAATGTTACTTGGCTTGTCTGTGATAACTGCGTTGCCTGCCTTTGCGCAGAAGCCGGTGTATCTGGATACTGGTAAGCCTATCGAAGAGCGAGTGAAAGATGCATTGAACCGGATGACCCTTGAAGAAAAGGTGAAGATGATTCATGCACAGTCTAAATTTAGTTCGGCAGGCGTTCCCCGCCTCGGAATCCCCGAAGTATGGGCTACCGACGGTCCTCACGGTATCCGTCCGGAAGTGTTGTGGGATGAATGGGATCAGGCGGGATGGACAAACGATTCTTGTATTGCCTATCCGGCACTGACGTGCCTTGCTGCTACATGGAATCCCGAAATGTCTCATCTTTACGGGAAAAGTATCGGTGAAGAGGCGCGTTATCGCAAAAAAGACATTCTGTTGGGCCCCGGTGTGAATATCTACCGTACTCCCTTGAACGGACGTAACTTCGAGTATATGGGAGAAGACCCGTATCTGTCCGCCACTATGGTGGTTCCTTACATCAAAGGTGTACAAGAGAACGGGGTAGCTGCCTGTGTGAAGCATTATGCATTGAACAATCAGGAGTTCAACCGCCATACCACCAATGTGCAATTGAGTGATCGTGCTCTTTATGAAATATACCTGCCTGCTTTTAAAGCGGCTGTCCAGGAAGGTGGAACATGGTCGATTATGGGCGCTTATAATCTCTATCAGGGAGAGCACGCCTGCCATAACAAGCGTCTGCTCAAAGACATTCTTCGTGATGAATGGGGCTTTGATGGTGTTGTCGTGTCTGACTGGGGTGGTGTGCACCATACCGAACAGGCTATTCACAACGGCATGGACCTTGAGTTTGGTTCCTGGACGAACGGACTGTCTGCCGGAACGAGAAATGCGTATGATAATTATTACCTTGCTTTCCCTTACCTGAAACTGATAAAAGAGGGTAAAGTAGGAACAAAGGAACTGGACGAAAAGGTTAGTAATGTCCTTCGTCTGATATTCCGTACTTCAATGGATCCGCACAAACCGTTCGGCTCTTTAGGCTCTCCCGAGCACGGGCAAGCCGGACGTCAGATTGGAGAAGAAGGCATTGTACTGTTGCAGAACAACGGTAACGTATTGCCAATCGATTTGAATAAAACGAAGAAAATTGCAGTTATTGGCGAAAATGCGATAAAGATGATGACTGTGGGTGGCGGTAGCTCTTCTTTGAAGGTGAAATATGAGATTTCGCCATTGGATGGACTGAAAAACCGTGTGGGCTCAAAAGCGGAAGTAGTATATGCCCGTGGGTATGTAGGTGATCCGACAGGAGAGTATAACGGTGTGAAAACCGGTCAGGACTTGAAAGACGACCGTTCGGAAGATGAACTCCTTGCAGAGGCTTTGCAGGTGGCTAAAGATGCCGATTATGTAGTTTTCTTCGGTGGCTTGAACAAGAGCAATCATCAGGATTGTGAAGATTCGGACCGTGCTTCTTTAGGTTTGCCATACGCACAGGATAGAGTGATAAGCGAACTGGCAAAGGTGAATAAAAACCTGATTGTGGTCAATATCTCCGGCAATGCAGTGGCTATGCCTTGGGTAAATGAAGTGCCTGCTATTGTTCAGGGTTGGTTTCTGGGTTCGGAATCCGGAACAGCTCTCGCTTCCGTATTGGTGGGAGACGCTAATCCTTCAGGAAAACTTCCTTTCACCTTCCCTGCAAAACTGGAAGATGTAGGTGCTCATAAACTGGGCGAATATCCGGGTAATAAAGAAGAACTGGCACAGTCTAAACATAGAGGAGACACCATTAATGAAATCTATCGGGAAGATATTTTCGTAGGTTATCGCTGGGCGGATAAAGAAAAAATCAAACCGTTGTTCCCGTTCGGACATGGCTTGAGTTACACTACTTTCGCCTATGGAAAACCCTCGGCCGACAAGAAAACAATGACAGTAGATGATACCATTTCTTTCACAGTCAATGTGAAGAATACAGGAACCCGTGAGGGGCAGGAAGTTGTTCAGCTTTATATCAGTGATAAAAAATCCTCGCTCCCTCGTCCGATAAAAGAGTTGAAAGGTTTCCGGAAGGTGAAACTGGCTCCGGGAGAAGAGAAAGCAGTAACGTTGACGATTGATAAGAAAGCATTGAGCTTCTTCGATGATGCCAAACACGAATGGGTGGCCGAACCGGGCAAATTTGAGGCAATCATCGGCAGTTCATCCAGAGATATTAAAGGTATTGTACCATTTGAGTTGAAATAGGTAGATGTTTGGTTAGAGATTGATTGTTAGGAGAATGTTACTATCTTATAAAGATCAGGGTAACATTCTCCTTTTTTCTTTGAAGCTCTTTTAATCTGTGATTGGAAAATAATCTATTTCTTTGAAATTCAGTAATATAGTTGCGTGCATTAATTAATATGGAATTTATGTAATTCTCTAATAGCTTTAAACAGAGTTTCACCAGTTTCACCGTTAGTTGAATAGTTATAGACCAGATATTTATGGTGAAAGAGGTACATAAAATAATAAAGAATCATCCTTCACACTCTTCACCGTTCTTTTTATATGCTATGAGCTAAAGTCAATATGCTATAAGGAAAAACGAATATGCTATAAGCTAAAATAAATATGCTCATAGCAAACGCTCCGTCAAGTATTAACACGTGAGTTATAAGCTATTAATGCTTTGTATCTAGGCTATTAATACTTGAGTTGTTGGGCATATATATCCAAGACGCAGGATATATATATCCAACGTGCTAGATCTATATGACCAATACACTGGATCTATATACCCAACAAATTGGGTGTATAGACCCTTAATCTATACGATATAAGCATCTCCACGTTGCTATCTTCTCATTTATCCCTCTGCTTTTTATCCTGTAAGCGTCTCCGCGATGCCGTATTGTTTTATTTTGTGAAGGAGGTGAAGGATGATTCTTTATTATTTTATGTACCTCTTTCACCATAAACATCTGATTTATACTCATTCAACTAAAGGTGAAGCCGGTGAACCTTCTAAATGACTCTTATAGTTACAAGTAGGCTTTAGAAGGTTCTGTCTTAAGCTTATTGCTGTAAACTTCAATTTATACTGATTTTCTTTTCATTATTAAGTATCTAACGAATACAAAATATCTTTGATTTGTGTAAGATAGCGGAGATAATGCATAGATAAAGACAGCAGATGTAACGTAACACAAAGCATCTGTAACCTGCCCAATAAAAAAGGAACTCAATCTCTTGTGTTCCTTTTTTATATTGTCGTAACTTTGCTTCCGGATAATATGATAAAAACCAACGGTCATGAGAAACACATTCTTTTGGATTCTATTCCTTTATATTCTGCCTCTTCAGGCACAGCAGAAACTTCCTTTTCTACAGAAGCAGGGAAGTGCTACGCAACTGGTCGTAGATGGGAAACCGTTCTTGGTAATTGGCGGTGAACTGGGTAATTCTTCTGCATCTTCTATTGAAGATATTGAACGTATCTTCCCAAAATTGCAACGCATGGGACTCAATACGGTATTGGTGCCTGCCTATTGGGATTTGACGGAACCGATGGAAGGAAAGTTCGATTTTACCTTGACTGATAAAGTAATTCAGCAGGCCCGTGCGAATGATTTGAAAGTAGTTTTCCTTTGGTTTGGCGCATGGAAAAACTCAATGAGTTGCTATGCTCCAATCTGGTTTAAAGAAGATTATAAGAAATATCCCCGTGCTTATACGAAAGCCGGGAAGCCTTTGGAAATAGCCAGCTCTTTTTCGGAGAATGTATTTCAGGCAGATAGCCGTGCTTTCTCTGAATGGATGAAACATATTGCATTGGTGGATAAAGAAGAGGGAACAGTAATCATGATTCAGATAGAGAACGAGATCGGAATGTTGGAAGATGCCCGCGACTATTCCAAAGAAGCGAATAAACAGTTCAATGCGCCTGTGCCACCCCTTTTCATCGACTATTTGCAGAAGAATAAGAAACATCTGCATCCCGAAATGCTGGCAAAGTGGGAGAGTCAGGGATTTAAGAAGAAAGGAACTTGGCAGGAAGTGTTTGGTGCAGACGTATATACGGATGAAATCTTTATGGCTTGGTCGTATGCGCAGTATGTAGAACGGATGGCAAAGTTGGCGCGCTCTATCCATCCTATTCCCTTATACGTCAATGCGGCAATGAACAGTCGGGGGCGGAAACCGGGAGAATATCCGTCGGCAGGACCATTGGCTCATTTGATAGATGTATGGCATTATGCAGCACCCAACATTGATTTCCTGGCTCCGGACTTATATGATAAAGGCTTTGTTGATTGGGTGGCGAAATACAAACTGCACAATAATCCTCTCTTTATACCGGAAATCCGGTTGGAAGATAATGACGGAGTACGTGCTTTCTATGTGTTTGGCGAACATGATGCGATTGGTTTCTGCCCTTTCTCTATTGAAAGCGGTTCGGATAGAGCAGATGCACCTTTGGTACAGAGTTATATTAAATTGAAGGAACTGATGCCCTTGTTAACGAAATATCAGGGGATGGGAGTGATGAAAGGGCTTCTGTTTGATGGTGAGAATAAAGAACGGGTGCTTTCGTTCGATGATTTGGAGATTACCTGCCGCCATTATTTTACTTTACCATGGGACCCACGTGCCCGGGATGGCAGTGTATGGTCCGAAGGAGGAGGCGTTTTGTTACGTTTGGCCCCCAATGAATATATAGTTGCCGGCAGTGGCTTGGTACTTGAATTTAAGAAAAAGGGAGAAAATAAAGTGAAAAGTTCACCGACATTGGGTGAAGACGGTTTTGTCAGCATAGGTGGAAAAGTGCAGAAGTCGGAAAACAGCTGGCAAGGTGGTATGAGAGCCGGCATCGGCTCTGTGGATGAGGTCAGCGTGAACAAAGATGGTTCACTGAAATATATCCGACGCCTGAATGGCGATCAGGACCATCAGGGAAGACATGCACGTATTCCTGTCGGAGAATTCAGTATTTTACATGTAAAGCTGTACGAGTATAAATAATGTAATTATATGGTTCATACTATTGTATATTTTCATTCCGATAGAAAAGTGAGGTCATTGCTTGCCCAGTACCAACAGACTTTCAGGTCCCATATTGAACAATAGGTCTATGATACTCAAATTAGGCAGGAAACCCAGTTTGGACTCGAAAACCTGATAGTAAGGTTGCGGAACAAACTCTGTATCCACTTCCCTGAAATCCTTTTTGGGGTGAATGACTTCCCGAAAATCGGATTCTCCGGGAGCAAACTGCATCTTATATTCGGAAGTACGTTCAATGGTGGGGTGAATATCGATCAATTCACAGACCATCCGGCAGAGTTCTTCGTTGAAATCGATTAAAAACTCGTATTTCTTTTCATAGAAAGGGCGGAAGTCGTCCTTGTAGTATTCAAAGAAAGGAGTATTGTTGTAGGCCGATTCGATGGCGTTCCAATGCAGATGTCTCCAATTGCCGTGGTCGGAGATGCGAATATCCTTCATTGGGCACTTCAATGTATCGGGCTTTACGGTTGGGATGGAAAGAGCTAATTCACCCGATGGGCCGGCAATGGTGCACCGGTTGCGGTAGGTTTGTTTTATATAATGGTCGTATTGTTCTATAAACACCTTGTCATAAGCCAGTAGTTTGGTATAATATTCGACGGGGGCGAGATAGGCTGAAGATAAATAAGCTATGTTCATTTCTTTCATTTTAATTCGTTTGGGAGGCTTTATTATTAAGGATATTATGAAGGAGTTGTTTCTTTTATGATCCGGAAGATTATTTCACCGTTCTGAAGAAACGGTTCCATCGGTATCCGTCAAACAAGCCTGTTTCTTTTTCTTTAGAGAACCAAATGATGGAGGCTTTTCCGATGATATGGTCTTGCGGAACAAATCCGAAGAGACGTGAATCGGAGAAGTTGACGGTATTGTTAGACCCCATCCAATAGTAATCTTTGGTGAAATAACAGTGTTGTGTAGGCTTTCCGTCCACATAGAGGGTGTCGTTCTTTATTTCTGCCTGTTTGCCTTCGTGCATCACGAGGGTATTCCGCAGCAAGGTTATGTTCCAGGGATAGACCCGGATGAATTTCCCTTTCCCGGGGACAATCAACGGATTCGGTTCGGCGTCTTCCTTTTCAGACAAGGGATGAACGAAACACTCTTTTCCATTCATGGCCTGTTCCAATAGATAATATTCGTAACGGCTGAAACTACGCACATGAGTACTGTCATTACTTCCCATCAATCCGTCGTTGGTAATGGAAAGAGTATGCATGAGTGAGGTAATCAGATTTTCTTTTGAAGCGGGATACGAATAAAGTCTTTTCTTATCCGGGTTGAATCGTGCCTCTGGAGAAATAACAGAGAAAAGGGAATCAACCAATAGCGTATCTCCCGGAACTCCGAGACAACGGCTGATATAGATTTCCCGACGGTCGATGACAGGTTGCCGGATTCCGGCAGGATTATTGAACACTACGATGTCTTGCCGGCGTACAGGATTCTCGCACCAGCGATGATAAGAAAAGAGCGACATGAAAGGAACCCGCAGCCCGTAACTCCATTTATTGACCAGGATACGTTCACCCTGAAAAATAGAATTTTCCATGCCGGTGGAAGGGATAAGGCAGGACGTGAAAGCAAATCCCCGGAGCAGAAGCACTACGACTACTGCTCCGGCAAATGCTAGTATCCATTTGAATTTACGAATGTTCATCAATTTTTATCACCTTATCACTCTATTCTATCCGTACACTTATCAGTCTACCCACTTGAAGAGGCGGTTCCAGCGAATCTTGCCGTCGAACCATCCACGGTCTTTGTCAAGCGACAGCCATACGACAATCGGTTTGCCCACTACATGATCTTCGGGTACAAAACCCCAATAACGGGAGTCGGCGGAGTTGTGACGGTTGTCACCCATCATCCAGTAATAATCCATTTTGAAGGTATACTCGTTGGTCTTTTCACCGTTGATGTAGATACCGTCCGGTTTTACTTCCAGTTTGTTGCCTTCGTAGGCTACGATGCAACGCTCATAGATAGGCAGGTTGTCTTCTGTGAGGGTAATGGTAGCTCCTTTGGCAGGAATCCAGATCGGACCGTAATTGTTGCGGTTCCATTTGGTATAAAGATTGAGCGGATACATTTGTCCGGCATAATCTTCGGGTTCCATTACTATTTTGCTGATTAGCTTTTTATTGCCCAAAAGAGTCTCATACATCTTCTTGGTTAGTGGAAAATGATATACCGGATTCAGTCTACCTTGTGCATTCCGGCTGTCCAGTCCCATTTCCAGCAATCCGCTTTCCCAACCGGAGTCTTCTATCAGCATGGTGTCATCCTTGCTGATGCCTAATTCGCGCAGCATATCTTCGGGAATGTACGGGCCGGTGGTCTGTACGAAATAGTTAAATTGCAGGTTTTCGGGGTTCTCGATTGCTTTGCCGTCAATCATCACCTGTCCGTCTACAATCTGAAGGGTATCACCAGGCAGGCCGACACAACGCTTCACATAATTCTCGCGACGGTCTACCGGGCGCCAGAGGACTTCACCATAAGTGCGCGGGTTGTTCATTATCTGTTTACGTCCCGCAGCATAGTACAAATCATAGATAGCACGTTGCTGGGCACGTGTCAGACTATCCATTCCAATCTGTTTGGAATAGATGCGTTGTCCTTCGCCGTAAGCCAGCGTATAGAAGTCCGTTGTCTGTTGGTAATTCACTGCTACCGTATCTCCTGCGGGGAAGTTGAAGACAACAATGTCATTCAGTTTCACTTTGCCGAAGCCCGGCACCCGTTTGTACTTCCACTGTGGCCACTCGATATATGATTTAGTATTGAGGATAGGCAATGTATGCTGCGCCAACGGCATGGAAAGAGGAGTGTTCGGTACGCGGGGACCGTAACTCATCTTGCTCACATACAGGAAGTCGCCTACCAGCAATGATTTCTCCAGTGAGGAGGAAGGAATCTGATAATTCTGGAAGATGTAGATATTGACGAAGTAGACAGCAACCAACGCAAATACGATGGCGTCTACCCAGCTCATGACATTGCGGACAGCCGGATTCTTCGACTTCTTCCAAAAAGACCAGGGTATTTTCTTAGTGATATAAATATCGAAAATGAAAGGAACAACAATCAATCCCCACCAACTCCGTACCCAGATAAGGAAGATGAGGTAAAGTAGAATGGCAATGGCACATTTGATCCATTGTGCGCGCGTGGCTTGTCTCATAATGTTATATTTGTTTAGAACTAGCTTTTGATATCTTAATCGTTCAAAAATGGGAATAAATCACTCATGCCCAGAAAACCTTCGTGGGTGGCAGTATATTCGGCTGCCAATACAGCTCCCAGTACAAATCCACCACGACTCTTGGCATCGTGGGTGATGGTTATGGTGTCTACATCGGACTCATAACGGATGGTATGAAGTCCGAAAACTTCACCCTCACGGATGGAACTGATAGGAAGTTCGTTAGGCGCACAATCGTTGGTTCCGCTAATGCTTCCGTCCGGCGCAAGGAAAGTTCCTTTCACCCATTTGTCCTTACGGTCTATCTTTTCCAAAATACCTTCCGCCAGTGTTATGGCTGTTCCGCTGGGGGCATCCAGCTTGTGAATATGATGTGTCTCGCTCATGGTGACATCATAAGCAGGAAACTGGTTCATGATTTTAGCCAGATACTTGTTGAGAGCGGAGAAGATGCTGACTCCCAGGCTGAAGTTGGACGACCAGAAGAGTGTTTTGCCCCCTTCCGTACAGAGCTTCTTGATTTCTTCGCCATGCTCGGCCATCCATCCGGTACTGCCCGATACCAGTTTCACACCGGCTTTGAACGCTTTCATATAATTGCTGTAAGCTACCATCGGATTGGTAAACTCAATGGCTACATCGGCCGATTTGAATGCTTCCGATTCGAAGTCATCCTGATTATTGATGTCAATGATGCAGACGATTTCATGTCCGCGACTACGGGCAACCTTTTCTATCTCTTTGCCCATCTTTCCGTAACCGATCAGTGCTATTTTCATTGTTTTCTGACTTATATTCAAAATAATAGTCGCAAAGATAAGATTTTTATTACATTTGCAGCGCACATTAACGTCTTGTTAACATGGAACACCTTCTCCACTACGTGTGGAAACACAAATTATTTCCTCTGAAAGTACTGCAAACCACCAACGGCTTACCGGTAGAAGTGATTGACCCCGGTCTGCAAAACCCCAACGCCGGTCCCGACTTTTTCAACGCGAAATTAAAGATTGATGGCGCCTTATGGGTGGGAAACATAGAAATACATACACATTCTTCCGACTGGTTCCGCCACGGACATCATTCTGACAAAACATACGATTCTGTGATTCTTCATGTAGTGGGCGAGGTAGATATGGAAATAAGCCGTTCCAGCGGTGAACAGATACCGCAACTGTTGCTGACTTGTCCTGAAAATGTGCAATTACATTACCACGAACTTTGTGTGGCCGATCATTATCCGGCTTGTTATTCCATCCTTGCTTCTCTTCCCAAACTTACCATTCATTCCTGGCTGACCGCTTTGCAAACGGAACGTTTGGAGCAGAAAGCACAATTAATCACACAGCGTCTCAAACATTGTAACAGTAACTGGGAAGATGCTTTCTTTATCACCCTTGCCCGTAATTTCGGTTTTGGCTTAAATGGAGATGCTTTTGAAACGTGGGCGGGATTATTACCGTTTCGTGCGATGGATAAGCACCGGAATGATTTGTTTCAGATAGAGGCTTTTTTCTATGGTTTGGCTGGATTGTTGGAAGAGACGTTTTTGAAAAAGGAACAGGAAGATGAGTATAGTCTCCGTCTTTGCAAGGAGTTCCGTTATTTGCAGCGGAAGTTTGAAATCGGGCAGGGGATGGACGCTACGTTATGGCGTTTTCTACGGCTTCGTCCGGAAAACTTTCCGCATATTCGCCTGGCACAGTTGGCTTATCTCTATCAGAAAGGAGATAAGTTGTTTTCACGTTTGCTGGAAGCGGAAACGCTGGCGAATGTGAGAACCTTGCTGGATGCCCGTACGTCTCCTTATTGGGAAAATCATTATTTATTCGGACGACTTTCTTCACAAAAGGAGAAGGCGATGGGAGAGCGTTCCAAGGATTTGATAATCATAAATACAGTGGTTCCTTTTCTTTATACATACGGCTTGCATAAGGCAGATGAACGAATGTGTGAACGTGCCGGACGTTTTCTGGAAGAATTGAAGGCGGAGAGCAATCATATTATCCGTTCGTGGAGCGATGCCGGGCTTCCGGTTATCAGTGCGGCGGATAGTCAGGCGTTGATACAGTTGCAAAAAGAGTACTGCGATAAACGCAAGTGTCTGTACTGTCGCTTCGGTTATGAATATTTGAGGCATACATAGATTCGGAAAATCGATTGCGTATAGAAAAATATTTAGTTCTTAAAATAACCAAGATACCAAACTTGTCATTATCTTTGCGGCGTCAATTAAACTGTTAATTTATATCGTGTTATGAGAGCTAAAAAGTTTGTATGCTGCTTGCTGGCTATGATGTTGCTCGCAGGTGTTTCGTTTATCTCCTGCGGTAATAGTTCCAAGGTAAAAGCCGATAATGAACTGACTACGCAAGATGGTGAAGATTTCAAATCGTTTTTGGATAAATTTACTTCCAGTGCGGCCTTCCAGTATACTCGTATCAAGTTCCCATTAAAGACTCCGATTACTTTATTGGCAGATGATGGTGAAACTGAGAAAACATTCCCTTTCACCAAGGAAAAATGGCCGTTGCTGGATAGCGAAACCATGAAGGAAGAACGTATCACCCAAGAAGAAGGAGGAATCTATGTCTCCAAGTTTACGCTGAATGAACCGAAACACAAAATCTTTGAGGCAGGCTATGAAGAGTCTGAAGTGGATTTGCGTGTCGAGTTCGAATTACAGGCTGATGGAAAATGGTATGTGGTAGACTGCTATACAGGCTGGTATGGGTATGACTTGCCGATTGGGGAGTTAAAACAAACCATCCAGAATGTGAAAGAAGAGAATGCTGCATTCAAAGAGATACATCCTTAAAAAGGTAATAAGTGATAGGTTATAGTCATTTTCTATTACCTGTCACTTATCAATATCTGAATTCCCTTGCCATTCATACCCTATCTGGAATAGCTTACCCAAAATAAAAGGTAGTGCGTCTCATTCTTTAGGGTTCTCCTACATAGTATCCCAGTTCGGATTCTTTTCCGTCCACCATCTCTCTGACAATACCGTTTTTAGTGTTGAAATCCTGATAGAGCTCTTCATAATCACGTGTATAATCTGCGTCGGGGACTACGTTAACATCAAATTTCAGTTCTGCTTTTCCATTTGGGAGCATATTGCCGAAAATCCGGATGCGGTGAACCACTTCGCCTACATTCTTGATGCTGTTGTAGGTTGCCTTGAATTGCCTGATACCGTCTTCGGGAATGATGATATGCGAACTTTTATCCAGAATGATGCAGCCACAGGAAGGTTGCATTTCTGAAATGATTAATGGAGCGTCTCCCGTGTTGGTGATGGTAAACATGATATCGAGTTGCTGACCTTGCTTGATTGGGTAATAGTGTCTGACGGAATCTTTTATCGTCATGCTGGTGGGACGTACTTCCTTCCTGCACCCTGTAAAGCAGAGCGGAAGTGCCGTCAGTAGTAAAATATAGAATATAGATTTATTCATTGTTGCCATTTATTTTTGTTATATCACTTTTTCAGCATCTAAGGGATGAATGCAATTTCATCGATACCCATTTGCGTTCCCGGTTTCTTTAAACAACTGATTTTTATGCTTAATTGTTCTATTCCGTTCAGGTCTGCCGGAACGGTGGCTTTCATCATTTCTCCTTTTTCCGGGGAGTTGTCCGGTTTCAAGTCTATTGTTTTATAGGCTACTCCGTCTTTCAACAGTTGAACTTGCTGTGGCGCATAGATGCGGTGGCGGGGAAGATTCAGAAAACTGATATAGAACGTTCCTGATGCATTGAGTCCTTTAACCGGCAGGTTGATGACACATTCTTCTCCCGGAATGATAACCCAACCGCAATGGTAGTCTCCGGGTAAACCGTGAGTGCCGTCGGTCAGTTTCTTTGAATCATTTTTATTTAGTTTAGGGGTTGCGGAAGGATTCATTCCCAGAAACAAGCTTTTCTTTATGTCGGAAGCAAGTATATATTGTTCCCATTCCTTTATATAATAGTCAATCTCATAAGCCGACTCGTTATAATATTCCATTCCGGCAAATGCTTGATGCTCTTTGAGCTGGGCAACCCATTTACGTGCTTGGGGAAGCGGTTGAATATCCTTTCCATTCCGCTTGGCATATCCGTAAGTGTCGAAACCGTGGTCACGTGCCAATTCCATGCGTGTGAAAGACAAGGCGGTCTGAAGTTCGTGCAGCTTTTTGCGTTCTTTCCCTTTTGCTTCGGATACAAAATCTCCCATTTCATCATAGAATCTGATAAACTTCTCCGGATAGAGGAATCCTTTTTCCGATTCTCTGATGCCGGCGTAAAGTCCGAGCCGCTTTCCGGATTGGGCGTTATTTTCTAGCTCTGTGTAGTAATCGTACAGCCATTTTTTGGATACCGGGTATTCCTGATTGAAATAGCTTTTAATTAAGTCATCAACCGGAAGTTCCGGGTTGATAAGGAGAGCTGATAATACAAAAGTCCTCATTTCATCGAAAGAAGAATAGCTGTAACCGCTTCCGTTGAAGAATATGCCGCTGGCTCCGTGTTGTTTGAAGAGTTGGAGTCTTTGCCGGGCTATCTTTAATATGGGGAAAGGAGTGAGATAGTCGTCAAAGTTGTTGATATAGTCCCATATATAGATGTTGTTCGTTACTTTCTTCCAGTTGTCGAGTTGTTCCGCAAACTTTTGTTCTTGCTCATCCTTGCCGTCTGTCCGGCGGAGCGGGAAGTCGATAGCGCTGACCATTACCCCGACGTTAGGCGGAAGTTGCTTGTCTGTGACTTGTTGCGTAGTCAGGTAGGAAGTCGTAAAGAACGTATGTTTGGGAAAACGCTGCGACAGGCGGAGGATCAGTTCCGTAACGGCCGGAGTTGCGTTCTTCTCTGTATTTCCCAATGCGGTGCAGGAGGCACACGTACAGGCGTACGGAGTATCATCCGGTGCGATTACAAAACGGGAATTCCCCTTTTCACCGAAGTTATCTGCGATGTAACTTTCTATCTGGCGATACATATCCTCGGAAGAAAAACACAGTTGTGAGTCATCTGTCTTCCCGTGAATGGTGGCATATACTTTCTCTGCATCTTTTCCCAATACTTTTCGCAGGTTGTGTCCCCATATTCCCCAGCTGTCGTCAAAGTTGTTCAGGCCGATAACGCCTGTATGATCGGCGTTCAGGCCGTATGGAGAATAAATGCTTTGGTAGTCAAATGCAAAAGTTCCGCAAGTATCATTGAGGTTGATAAGGGCGGGAGGAAGGTCCGAACCGTCTATGCGCGGGTCTTCCTTGCTGATCTTCTTTATCAGTTGGTATTGTAGCCATAACATTTGTTTGTCGTCACTTGCGGTCAGTCTGATATCCGAACCTTTGCAGGCTACTTTGAATCCTCTCTGCAATGTCGGGTCTATCTGTATGATGATACGCCACATATCCATCTCGGAGACACCGAAAGCGACCATTTCATCGTCATTTGCACGTTTTTTGAGGTGCTCGTACAGGTATTTGGCCCATCGGGTATCTCTGTCCGTCGGATCTTCGCCGATTGTGATGAGGTATCCTTCTTTAGATGGGAACATCTCCGTGCGTGCCTGCATGCGGCAACCGGATAAAAGGCAGCATATACATATCATTCCTGCCAATATGGGGCAAAGCGTGTCAGAATGAAATATAGACTTGTGCATAGATGTTATATAAGTTTTTATAGCGTGTCGATATGGATTCTATCGGGTTGAGCGGACTGGTCCCTCGCACGGTGTTGGTCTGGTTATAATAGGTATTCCAGGTACCCATCAGACCTATGGTAATGTTAGGACTGACCATGTATTGGCCTCCCAGTCCTACCATTGTATTGGTGTGTGAAAAAGAGCCGGGCAGCGCATAGTCCAGTACGGCCGTTTCCGGGGCCGATCCGATACTTGCCATGGCGTTGATATTCGTCTTTCCATCATTAGCCGGGAAGTATTTGGCGCCAATCTGTGCATTGTAGTAGAATTTGGAGTTGAAGAAATGCATGTCCAGCTTCGTGTTGAGGCGAACGACTTCGATGGTTTTGGCTAATTCTCCGCCTACGGTGAGCAGGTTGGTCTTTGACTCATTCCAGCCGGTAAATAGATAACCGTTATCTCCGGTGCCTCCTGCAAAGAATTCATCGTTCCATTCATAACGTTTCGTATAGGCAGCTACGCGTCTGTATCCCACATGTGCTCCTATTTCCCAGTCATTCTTGAGATAATGCCGCACGGCAACATCGGCGGTAATATCCGGGAAGTATTTGGTAGCAAAGGCGGCATTGACCGTAGTGCTCCACTTTGGTGAGAAATGGTGCGTCCATTCTCCCTGTATCTGGATGCCGACCCCTCCCGGTGTCTGTTCTTCAGCCTCCATGCTGTCGCTTGCCGATCCGCTTCGTCCTGCATAGTTGAGACGTCCCGTGTAGCTGTTCTTCTGGCCTTTTCGGGTGTATTCGGCGGTGGCAACGGAGGTAATGATGTCTTCTTCTCCGTAGCGTGCACGAAGGTAGGTCAAAGCAATCTCATTCTTGAGCATCATGCTTCTAAGGCCTGATAAGTGCCGTTGGAAAGAGCGATATTCCATGATGGAAGGCTCGTAATACTTTTGGTAATAATAGGCTGAATCCGCTTGTCTGTTGGCTTCATATACCACGCCTTTGGTGTATTTCAATGACTTGTTCTGGCTGTCGTAAAGCAAAGCTGTATCAAGAACAGCAAGAGCTTTTTCCGGTTCTTTTGCCTTTGTCAGTTGCAGGGCATGATATTCGCTGCTTTGTGAGAACGCGCCTATAATCTCTTTGTTACTCGGGTATTTATTGAGTATTGGTTTCAGGAATTCCAAAGAAGCTTCGTATCTCTTGTCACGTTCAAGGATAGTAGCCCTCTTTGCCTGATAGAATGGTTCTTCAGGATAGTAATTGATTCCTTGCGCTGTATATTTCTCGAATTCATCGTATTTTCCGAGTAAACCGGACGAATTGATAGCATACCGTAATCCCAGATCGCTCGATGGATTCAGGCTGACCAGCTTGATGGCTTCTTCGTATGCTTTCTTCGTAGCTCCGGCTTCCATGCACTTTTTGATGTAGGGCACTGCCAGTTCCTCATATCCGATGACGTAGAAGATACGCATATCCTCGTCGCTCTGCTCGATGGCAGACAAGTATAGTTGTAAGGCCTCTTCGGTTTTGTCCATTTTATCGAGAATAAATGCCCTTTTCAACGTACCATTCTCGTAATCCGGGAAGTGAAGGGTAATGGTATCCAATGTGGCAAGTGCTTCATTGTAGCGTTTCATATTGATGTAGCAGCTCAAGGTTTTTTCCCATGCGGCACCGTTCATTTCATTATCTACATGCTTTTGGGATACAAACAATACGTGTGGCAATGCTTCCGCATACAAACCGAGTTCCATCAGTTTTTCAGCTTTCTTCATGTGCTGTGCGCTCATGGCAAGCGTAATGTCATAATCATCAGGATACATCTCGTACATCTTTTTCAGCGTTGAATAAGCAAGATCATCCTCATTCATCTGGCGATAAAGCATATATTCTTTATAGAGAATTCCTTTATCATTGTTGCCATATTGTTTTTTAGCCTCTCTGATATAGAAGAGGGCATCGTCGGTATATCCGCGGGTGACGGAAGTGTTGAGCAAGTAGTCTAGTGCTTCCTTGTTCTTGTTGCCTCCTTCGTAGGCCATGCCATATAATACATAAGGGTCTCGTTGTTTTTCTGCACGGGCAGCTTCCATCAATAAGTCGTTGTACATACGCCGTATGGCAGGACTATTGTTTCTCTTCATTTGCTCGCGTATAAATGCCAGTGCTTCCGGATAACGCGCCAATTCACTGAGGATACTTGCCCTTTTGACGATGAGAGCACTGCTTCCCGGTATGGCGGCCAAACCGTTGGATGACCATCCTAGAGCAGCTTCCCGGTTTCCTTCCTGCAAATGCAGGTTGATGATATCCAGGTAATATTCTTCGTTTTGCGGAGAAACTTTGATTAGCTCCGTCAGTTTCTCAATTGCTTCTTTCCGGTTGCCGCCTTTTTTCATTTGTTGGTAGCCTACTTCCATACTGTAGATGTAGTCTTTCCTTAGGATGGTATCGTTCGGGTAAATCTGGTTGATTCGTTTCAATAGGCGATCCGCTTCCACATCGTTGTTCTGCTTGCGGTATAGTTCAATCTTTCTTCGCCATAGGCCTCTCCAGTACGGATTCACTTCCAGCAACTCATTAACGTAGCAAATGGCACTGGAGTAATTCTCGGTAATATCTTCCACATCCACCAGCAGATGTTTGGCATTGACGTTGTTGTAATTGTCGTCTATTGCTTTGACAAGATGATAACGTGACTGGTCGTAATTCTTTTCGTGGAACCAGTATTTACCCATGAGCCATTCAAGGTCAGAAACATTCGGGTATTTCTGAAGGCCCTCCTCCAACAGCTCTTTTCCTGCTTCCCATTCCTCATTCGCAAAATGCTCCTGCACAATCTGGGCATATTGCTCCGGCGTCTGGAATCCATTATCGGTTCCGGAGGAAGAGGTTATCAGCAAAAACAGACAACCTAATAGGGTGATCTTATGGAGAAATTCTCTGTTCATTCTATCTTGTCTTTAATCTTTCTTTCTTGTTTAAATCGTTGCCGGTTCGGGCTTCATAGCCGCTGTTTCAGCATCATCCGTCTTTTCTTCTTTCTGCTTGAATCCTTTACGCTCCATATTCTTCCACTTGAAGTCTCTATTGGTCAGATAACTAAGGTATCCTCTCAATGAACAAAAAGTGATGATGGGATGATAGAAAATGGGCTCCAATATGGACGCAATGATAATCCACAGGTATTCGTATCCTCTTTTATAAAGCATCCCGACGTAATAGTCGTAGGTAATAACGACGATGGAAAGGAACTGACAGAACGTATAGATCGTCAGGTAAATCATCCATGCCGTGTTCCAGTTGACCGCTCCTGTAAAGGCCAGATAGATAAATACGATCAAACCGGTAAGCTCGATGATGGGCGCTAAAAACTCAAATACGAACATATAAGGCAGAGTCAGCAATCCCATCTGTTTATATGTTTTCTTGAAAATCATTTTATGATGGATGCTAAGTGTCTGGAACAATCCTCGTGCCCAACGGGTACGTTGACGGTAAAGCATCGCCAAGTTGGGAGGGCCTTCCGTCCAACAGCAGGTATCAGGAATCTGAATAATCTTATAAGGACGGGAGAAATCGCACATATATCCTACCATGCGGGTAATGAGGTCCATGTCTTCTGCGAAGGAAGTACCGTCATATCCTCCGGCTGCAATAGCCACGGAACGGTCGAAAAGACCGAATCCACCGGAAACATTCGGCATACCATTGATTGCGGACCACCCCATTTTACCAATCAGGTAGGAACGCATATATTCGAGGTTCTGGAAAAGCGGAATCGGAGTACGCGGAGTTCTCACGTCTACTATCTGTCCGTCTTTCACTACGCATCCGTTGGCCATCAACATCGTTCCGCTGACTGCGATTACCTGTTTATCGGAAGATATAATGGGCGATATACAGCGGTAAAGAGCATATTTCTCTAAGATACAGTCTACGTCCGTACAGATGAAATAAGGATATGAAGAGACATTGATACCTGCATTGGATGCATCCGCCTTGGTTCCTCCATTCTCTTTGTCTACCACGGTAAGCCGGCTGTATTTCGGACTGGTAGATTTGAAGAGTCTTCTGAACGGTTTGGTTTTGATTCGCTCAATATAGGCATAGGGCACTTCTATCAGTTCATAATGTTCAATCATCTTCTTCAACGTACTGTCCGTGCTTCCGTCATTTACGATCACCACCTCGAAAAGCGGGTATTCCAATGCGAGCATAGAGTTCACGTTATCAATGATTGTCTTTTCTTCATTGAAAGCAGGGGCAATTACCGAAATACCCGGTGTATAGGGGGATTCCTTGATTGTTTTCCGCATATAGCTTTCCACATAGTAATCTTTTCTCCGTTTCAGAGAAATGAAAGAGAGGAAGGCGAATGTGACGAAGAATATCGCCAGCATACTCGTATAAAAGAATACGAAATAATTGAAGAATGTAAATATTATATCTTTCATATTCTCTAAATTAACTGGTTGATTAACGGATGCCTGGTATGGGCAAACAATATAGCTGTGTGGGAGTCGGCCTTTCTCTCCAATTGATCGAATGTTTTTCTTCCCATTGGGCTGTATTCATAGAGGGCTTTCAGGATGATACGTTTTGTCCCCCAGTTGTCTGCTTCGTCATAAGCATTGTAAAGAAATCCTAATGCTTTATCTGTTTTCAGGTCTGCGACAGCCGAAATGATTTGTCGTTTGATTTCTTCCGGTTGCACATGATACATTTCAATCAGCTTGGGCTCGATCTCTTTATATTTTAGTTTTCCTAAAGTTCTGATCGCTTCGCCCCGGATTTCGGTAGAGCGAGCGTTGATTTGTTTAGCCAGGGTGGGAGCGCTTTCCGTTTCTTTATATAACCGGATTTCGTTGATAAAGAATATCTTAACATTCTCTTCGGCCGAAGTATTCACCCATTTTATAAAGCTGGGTGTGTTATATCCCACCTTCTTGCGGTGTTCCAAAATGGCATGCAATTCCATCATATCCCATTGTCTCAACTTCATGCCGATATCTTCGTCGAAGAAACGGAACGGGTCTCCCTGGCTTAGCCACATATAAGTGTAGCGTGCAGAGTTCCTCAATTCTATTTCACGATGATAGAGGAAGCGTACCAATACCGCTTCAGAGGCATATCCGTTGATGGATTGAATAAGTTTCAGAGCTTGTATCTTTGATCTTTTGGAGCCGAATTGAAGTTCGCGTTCAAGGAAACGTGTGATCTGGAATACGGTTTGAATCGTTTGGTAGTTTAGTTCATGAATGTCATCTTCATGTACACTCTTGATTTCTGTTAATAGTTGAGTGATAATACGTAGTTCATTAGGCTTGGGGCGTTTTTTCGTATCATACTGTAATCTGTCCGCGATTTCTTCTTCACTCAATGTGTTGGAATCTAGCGAGATAGATTTCATTTCCTCGTAATATTTATCGAAAGCTTTATTGTATCTTCGCTTTTCTTTCCGTCTTTTGAATATACCATATATAATATGGAATAGGAGAAACAAGTACGCAATAATACAAAACATTACCGCAATTGAGCATATTCTTATGATTAAAGGATAGCCAATAAACTTGTAATATATCCAATAGAAATAATATTCTATGTAATCTATACCATACAGTACCTGATCCATTTCCCTTGATATTTAATCTATAAAACTTGTATATTCAAAACAAAAGTTTTATATTTGTTGTATTGAATGTTCTGTCCAATGCAAATATACTAAATAACTTGTATATATTATCCATTGCTCATGAACAGGCCTTTTGAACGATATTTGAACTCTTGTGATTATTTTCGATGGAAAGGATTGAAATTACAAATAAAGGCAGGTGGAAAGCTGTTGAGCGTTAAATATATTTTTGATAAGTTAACAGATGAGGTCTGGGGATAAGTATGATAAACCGGGCTTTCGTGCAAAACAGAAACAAACAATAATTTAAAAATTAGATTAAAATGAAGATTAAAAGTTTGATGTATGTCCTTATGGGGACGATGTTGGTTGTTGCTTGTACAGACAGTAACAATGAAGAAGGAATAGTGGATAATGGAGGAGGAGATGATTCTCCACAGTATGTTATTCCGGCAGGGTTTGATTTTGCAACTAGTCGTACTGTCTCTGCTAAAGTTTATTCAAGTAAGCCTGTAGTGGCTGATTTGTATTGGGATTCAGAAAATCAGGAAAGAAGTTTGTTGGTGAGTGGTCTGCTTGTTGATGGAGAGAAAGACTTGGAATTGAATGTGCCTATTCACTGTGCCAATATTTATTTAAAGTATTCTGATGGAACGGATAAAACAGCATCATTTCCGATAAATAGCGTGACTCGGAGTGGTGAGACTGTAGCAATAACTGTACCTGAAGATGCGGTGGCGGTAACTAGCGAGGAAGATGATGGATGGTTTTTCTATCATAATACAGGCGTTGCTATGTTTGAAGACAATTGGCCGATTGAACCAGGTCAAGACAATGATTTGAACGATGTTGTTTTTGAGTATGATTTGAAAGTGACCGAATGTCAGGCTGAAAAATGGCTTGAAGCTGGTCAGGGATATAAAGAAGGATTGAAGTTGACTTTGGATATTCGTGCCAAAGGCGGTAGATATCCTATTAAATTAGGTGTAGTATTAGGTGGCTTGGATAAAAAGTATATAGAGACTGTTGCGACCCGTATTCTTTTGAAAGAAGGACAAGGAGAAGAAAAAGTACTTGCCACTGGGGAAATGCAAGCAGAAATGCCTCAACAGCAACTCTTTGGTAAGTCGCAATTTTGTAAAGTTACGGTAGACACGGAACACGGTAGTCCGGTTATCATAATGGATGGTTTGAGTGCTTTGGGTGATAATACTAATTTCTTCCAGACTACGAAAGGTTTTATAAATCCGGGACAAGGTATGTTACGTGCAGAAATTATTTTGGGAGCTAAGGCTCGTACTAGTCTTACTGAAGATTTGGATCAATTGAAAGCTTATCGTGCTCTTATTACTGATACTCATAATCAGAACTTCTTTATTGTGACACATACGAATAAAGAGATTCACATGAAAGGCTATAGACCTTCTTATCTTTATACTGATTACGAAGCTGATTCAGCCGGTGAGATGATGGAAGATGTTCCATATTGTAATAAGAATGGTTTTGTTTGGGGGATTAAAGTTCCTGTTGGTGTAAAACATGCTTATGAAAAGGTGCTTTTTGATAACGCTTATCCTGAATTCCGTGCTTGGGTGACTAGCAATGGAGCTGATAACAAGGATTGGTATTTGCATCCAGCTGCTGAAAAAGTGGTAGAAGCTTGGTAATACAAATTCCCGGTCAATACATTATTTGAGATATTTTGTACAATTTGAACCCCTCTTTTTTCGAAAAGAGGGGTTTCTTTGTATCCGGAAGAATTATCTTTAAACTAATACCGTAATGACGAAGCGATTTATTATTAGCTACAGTTTGATTACTTTATTTCTTTTGAGTAGTGTAGTGCTGTTTGCACAACACGAAAATGCGTTTGCGCAACAATGGAAGATAGAAGATGCATCCCATGCCTTGCAGGTGATGGACATTTCGGGCTTCGTCTCTTACAGAACCATCTACTATTTACGGATTTTAAAGTGACTACTCTCTGACTTATATATTGGAAAACCTAATAAGACGATATATCCATGATGAAACAAGCTTTTATTAAATTAGGAGTGACAACTCTATTTTCTCTTTTGTGTTCAACATTCCTTCATGCGCAAGTCGTAACAGACGAGCGGATGTTTTCTTTTGAAGAACCACAAATCCCGGATTGTATATCCGGCACTCATTCTCAACTGTCAGTATCCGATGTGCATTATAAAGACGGAAAACATTCGTTGGAATGGACATTTGAGCCTGGTGGTGTATTGGAACTTAAAAAAGACTTGAAGTTTGAAAAGAAAGATCCGACTGGCAAAGACTTATTCCTTTCGGCTTTTATTGTGTGGGTTTACAATGAAGAACCCCAAGATGCAACCATCGAATTTGAGTTTCTGAAAGACGGTAAAAAATGTACTTCTTTTCCTTTTGGTATCAATTTCACTGGCTGGCGTGCCGCATGGGTCTGCTATGAGAGGGATATGCAAGGCACACCGGAGGAAGGGATGAATGAACTTCGTATTGTAGCTCCAAATTCAAAAGGACGCCTTTTCATCGACCATTTAATTACATCTACTAAAGTAGACGCACGTCAACAAACAGCCGATTTGCAGGTACCTTTTGTTAATAAAGGAACGACTAGTCATTGGCTGGTGATTTATAAACATTCTCTTTTAAAACCGGATATTGAACTAACTCTTGTGGGCGACAAGCAACGGGAAGAAATGCAACTGTTAGAGAAACGTTTTCGTGATATGATCTATACGAAAGGCAAGATCACAGATAAAGAGGTTGAGAATATTCGTAAGAAATATGATTTCTATCAGATCACTTACAAAAACGGTCAGGTTTCGGGAGTACCTGTCTATATGGTACGTGCTGCGGAAGCTTATGAGCGAATCATTCCGGATTGGAACAAGGATATGCTCACTAAGATGGGTGTGGAAATGCGTGCTTACTTCGATCTGATGAAAAAAATAGCTGTTACATATAATAATAGTACGGCGAAACCGGTGATTCGGGAAGAAATGAAGAAGAAGTTTTTAGCCATGTACGATCACATAACCGATCAGGGCGTGGCCTATGGTAGTTGTTGGGGAAATATCCATCATTACGGGTATAGTGTTCGCGGTCTGTACCTGGCATATTTCTTGATGAAAGATGTGCTTAGAGAAGCCGGCAAACTTCAAGAAGCCGAACGGACATTACGCTGGTATGCGATTACTAACGAAGTGTATCCCAAACCGGAAGTCAACGGAATTGATATGGACTCTTTCAATACACAGACCACAGGGCGTATTGCCAGTATTCTAATGATGGAAGATACACCGGAGAAACTGCAATATTTACGGTCTTTCTCTCGTTGGATTGACTATGGTTGTCGTCCTGCACTGGGGTTGTCCGGTTCATTTAAAGTGGACGGAGGTGCTTTCCATCACCGCAATAATTATCCGGCTTATGCCGTAGGCGGACTGGATGGAGCAACAAACATGATTTATCTTCTTAGCCGGACGGAATTCGCAGTTTCCAAATTGGCTCATGAAACGGTGAAGAATGTATTACTGACCATGCGCTTTTATTGCAATAAACTGAACTTCCCTCTTTCTATGTCCGGTCGTCATCCGGATGGAAAAGGAAAACTGGTTCCTATGCATTTTGCCATGATGGCCCTAGCCGGTTCACCCGATGGAAAGGTGGAATATGATAGTGAAATGGCTTCTTCTTACCTTCGTTTGATTTCCGATTCAGGCGTTGAGAATGATGCTCCCGAATATATGCCCAAAGTGTCAAATGCTGAAGAACGCAAGGTGGCAAAACTTCTGATAGAGAAAGGCTTCCGTCCGGAACCGGACCCGCAGGGGAATATAGCAATGGGCTATGGTTGTGTCTCTGTTCAACGTCGTGGTAACTGGTCTGCCGTGGCCCGTGGACATTCCCGTTATTTATGGGCGGCTGAACATTATTTGGGAGCGAATTTATATGGTCGCTACCTGGCACACGGCAGTTTGCAGATATTGACTGCTGCACTGGGGCAGACAGTGACTCCGGTCACTAGTGGCTGGCAGCAGGAAGGTTTTGACTGGAACCGTATCCCGGGAGTCACATCTATTCATTTGCCATTGGAACAATTGCAGGCTAAAGTGCTCAATGTAGACCGTTATTCAGGAATGGAAGAGATGCTTTATTCTGATGAAGCTTTTGCAGGCGGGTTGTCTCAACAGAAGATGAATGGTAACTTCGGAATGAAGTTGCACGAACACGACAAGTATAACGGATCGCACCGGGCACGTAAATCTTACCATTTCATCAATGGAATGATTGTCTGCCTTGGATCGGATATCGAAAATACAAATACGGAGTTTCCAACTGAAACGACTATCTTCCAATTGGCAGTCACTGATAAGGCGGGACATGACTATTGGAAAAATTATCAGGGAGATAAGAAAGTTTGGGTAGATCATTTGGGGACAGGTTATTATGTTCCGACTGCCATTCGGTTTGAGAAAAACTTTCCTCAATATTCGCGAATGCAGAATACGGGAAAGGAAACAAAAGGTGATTGGGTTTCTTTGGTAGTAGATCATGGAAAGGCGCCGAAAAACGGAAGGTATGAATATGCTGTTTTGCCTCAAACGAATGAAACCGCGATGAAGAAGTTTGCGAAAAAGCCAACTTATAAAGTATTGCAGCAAGATCGGAAGGCACATATTGTAGAGTCCGCTTCCGAACAGATTGTTTCTTATGTATTGTTTGAAACTCCTGAAACAACGTTGCCGGGTGGTCTGTTGCAACGTGTGGATACTTCCTGTCTGGTTATGACTCATAAAGAATCTGCTGATAAGATTAAGCTGACGGTGGCACAACCTGATTTGGCTTTGTATCGCGGCCCAAGTGATGAAGCGTTTGACAAAGACGGAAAGCGGATTGAACGTAGTATCTACTCTCGTCCGTGGATTAATAATGAAAGCAGTGAAATACCGGTGACTGTGACCCTAAAAGGCCAATGGAATGTGGAAGAAACTCCGTTTTGTAAAGTCGTCTCTTCTAATGAAAAGCAAACAATCTTACGATTCAGTTGCAAGGATGGCGCTAGCTTTGAAGTGGAGCTGAAGAAATAAGAGTTATACAGTTAGGAGATATCCTGTTTGCCTTTGTAGAAACAATAGTTTCAAAGCTTTGAAACTGTTGTTTCCAGCCGCGGAAACTTTAGTTTCTATAAGGAGAAACTTTGGTTTCAAGCGTATGAAACTTTAGTTTCAAGTAAGGAAAACAAAAGTTACGTGCCTTGAAACAAAGGTTGTATATTAATGAAATAAATATAACTGCTTGAACTCTTGGAATGAATGTCTCCGGTTTATGAAGTGTAGTTAGTCTGTTTGTAAGCGTCTCCGCGATGCCGTCTTGCCTTTATTTCCAGTGACAGCAATATTGCTGTCACAATGCTGTCACCGATTGCTGTCACAATGTTAATCGTTTATAATCAAATTATTAGGCAGTGATCGGTGACAGGTGACAGATATATAATCAAAATATTAGTGTAGAGGGTTAGAACATAAACATGGCAACAGCAACAATACGGTTGTTGCATACGGCATGAGTATCTCTGATTTTTCCATTGGAGGCATTAAGTGAACCATACCATGCAGAGCTTAAGGTATATTCCAATCCGAATTTCCAATGGGGAACATTGTAGGTCAGTTCAGCGCCTGCTGTTACTAACTGGTCGAGGTTTGTTCCCGTTCCATACACTTGAGCGTCAGTTCCGTTCGGGGCATATAGTGCATCGCTTGTTCCCAGATTTTTAGCATATCCTACAAAAATACCAGGTTTCCATTTCTGTCCGTAGACAACATTCAACCAAGAGCTGGAGAAACGTATTGGAGTATATTTCTGTTCTCCGGTGTGCTCGTTGACTGACTTAATGCCGAATCCGCCTAATCCGGAAGCTTGTGTAAGATTGGAACCCAATACACTTTTTGCGGCAATGAACCAGGCTTTATGGGTGTATTTCGCATGGGCCTCGTAAGAAAGGGTGGTTATGCGTTCGTCTATTTTATATTTATCTCCGTTTGCTCCCAAGGCATTTGTGCGTGGCTTTAATGATAACAATTCAATGCCGACACCTGCCAATAAACCGTCTTTCTTGTAGTCAGCTCCTACATATATCTCCGGAATGCAACCATTTTTCAGGTATTCATGACTTTTTTTGCTCTCTTTCGGTTTGTCAGGATTGATACCTTGTGAGGTGTATTGTGATTGCCACACTGCTGCTCCGGTAAGTTGGAAATTTTTGTTTGTATAGCGATAACGAATTTGTGGCGCACGGCTGAAAGGTTGGAACGGTGCTCCTACGGAAAGATTAAGAATCTGCGGCGATACATCTCCAAATAACGGATGCCAAGTTTGCCCGAGCAATACAGCCGATTTTCCCCAATCCAGATTCAAATAAGCATGGCGGAGTCTAATGACCGAATAAGAAGTCCCTGTACCACGGAAGTCGACCTCTACTTTGGCAGATGTCTTGGCTGTTCCCAGCTTCGGACCGGCAACGTCTACTCCGAGACGTGAATACAAGGTATAGAAGTTACTGTTAGGAGTTGAGTTCAAATCATTCCCGTCCGGATCACGTACCTTATCTTTCGGGTACATATAGAACAACCCGTCTACGGTCTCTTCATTGGCACGACTATTGTAATAGAAATCAGTACGAATTTGTCCGTAGAATTTGAACTTGAAATCCTGCATTTGTGCGAAACTGCCTGATACAGTTATCAGACAAAGAAATAATAGAATGTATTTTTTCATAATGTGCTTGTTTATAAACGGGCGCAAAATTACATAAAATTACCGGTTTATCAGTTTATCGTTGATTAAAAAAGGCTAGAATCGCCTGATTATATTTATTGAGACTTCCGCTTTTATGAATTGCTTTCAGTAATTTTCTGTCTGCTTGTGGCGTCAGATATTCCCAGAAAGTTTTCATCTTGTTTAGAAGCTGTTCGTCTCCTCCTTCCAACTGTTCTGCATATTGAGTGTATACAGATGTATGCATCGAATGAAGTTTTTCCCTCATTTCATCGGCGGTTAAGATTCGATTCTCTTTATACTCCAAAGCCAGAGCCGGATTGGCAAGCAGTCCCCGCCCAATCATAATGCCTGCCAATGCCGGAAATTGTTTCTGGATACGTTGGATATCCTCTAAAGAATGAATGTCTCCGTTATAGATAAGCGGATGCTTGCATACCTCCTGGAAGGCGGAGAATCCCTCCAGGTTTACTTCCCCTTTATATTGCTGTTTCCCTAATCGGGGATGCATGGTTACTTGCCGCAAAGGTAAGTCGTTGATGATAGGTGCCAAGTGAAGACATTCATCCGGATTTTCCCATCCTAATCTCATCTTTATTGAAAAGCTGATTTCCGGATACTTCAAAACAAGATTGAGCAATTCCTTCACTTCTTCCGGATAAGGAAGAATGCCGGAACCATTGTGGCGTTTGGTTAATATGGGAAAAGGACATCCCATATTAATGTCGGCTTCCTTATATCCCTTTTCAATGAATAGGGATAAAATCTTCTCAGCCTTTTCAGTAGAAGGGGCTATCAGCTGGGGAATCAGATGCGAAACCTGATTATTCCCGGGTTCGATTCCCCGGATGTCTCTATGGCGGAAGCTGCCTTTTTCGAGTCGTACAAATGGAGTGTAATAAGTGTCTATACCTCCAAAGCAGGCAGCATGAGCATTACGGTAAATTACGTCGGTGTAACCTTGTAATGGGGCAAAATGAATAGGAAGAGTCTTTTGCATTGTTTTTATTTTTGTGCAAACTTATATATAAATGTTGATTTATACGCCAGTTGAATAAAGAAAAATATTTCTCTGTGAAGAATGAAGATATGGAAAAAGTAAAAGAGAGGAACCTCGCGGACCCTCTCTTTTTAATGTTAAATTGATTAAAGTCTGATTTTTATAAACGTTTTCTATGATTGAAGGTTAGAAAAATTGGGGGATATACTATTATTCTACAACGTTTATAGTCAGTTCACGTACTACTTGACCACCTTGATGGACGTAGTTTGCATTGTTGGCTACGAAGGTAGCGGTGTATGTTCCGGCCTCCTCGTAGGTATGTGAGTATATCTCTAATGATTGCGAGATATTCTTGATGGCTACACCGGCGTCAGGATCGCAGGAACCATTGAGGAGAACCGGGGTAGAAATAAGCCAAGTATCTCCTTTGGTATAGTCTTTGCTGCCCCCGCTGGTTACGAAATCGTTTGGTTGGCTAATTCTCCAGAAATAAGGAATATTACCATCCACTGTGGTATATGCTATCTTGTCTGCATATTCAGCATTTTTCATTTCTTCAAGTGTGAGATTTTTGTTTCCTAATGCTTCCTTCAGTTTGTTAAGATGAGAACTGTTTTTTGAAAGGTCATCCAAATTATAGGTTACATTCAAGGCTGAGAACTCAAAATTTTTTGCATTGATTGTAGTTGATTTCCCGTTGTTGAACTCTAAATTAAGCTGTAAACCTTTAATATGTATAACAGGCATTGTAGCGCTGTTGTCAAGGGGATTCAGGCGGAAAGCAATGCTGATTTCCTTGCCCAAGTAAGAAGTCAAAGGGCAAGAATAGTCTTTAGTAACTTTAGTTGCTTTGGGGAGATCTTCCTGGCTGACAAGTTCCGTCCAGTCACAGTTAGTAACAGCTTCTTTGTCTTTTTCCACGTTGTTGCCACTAATTCCTCCAAATCGATCGGATATTAATATGTGAGTAGAGCCTTCGATGGTTTTCGCATTGCCATAGTCATATAATATAGAGAAATTGATTTCACATTTTTCTACGTCTTCCGGTTGCATTTCAATTCTGTCCCGATGTTTGTATTCATGGCCTATTTCTCCACTGAAGAATGTTATAAAATCAGGGTCACCATCAAAGCTGAACGTTACAGGGCTTCCTTTCTTTACAGTCACAGTTTTGCCATCGAAGCTGACATTGCTGTCTGTCACCACACCCACTTCCATTGCTGTTTCTTCTTTTAATTCCTTGTCGCATGAAGCCAGGGATAGTCCGGCAAAAGCGATAGTCATCAAACTTTTATATATTGTTTTCATGTCCTTTTCTTTTTAAAGTTATTAAGAGAATTACCAACCCGGATTATTCGTCTTGATAGCACCGTTTGATCCTATTTCATTGGCAGGAATCGGGAAATAATTGTAAGACTTCGGAATATTGAAGTAAGTATATACATTGATTCCGAATTTCCAGGATTCGTCAGCCTGTGCCTTGTCCACTTGTTCCTGCATCAGTTTGTAATAGTCTCCCCAACGGATCAGGTCGAAACGGCGTGTATATTCGAAGCAGAGTTCCATAGCACGTTCGTCTTTGATAGCCTTCCGGAAGTTGGTTTCATCCAGATTTGCAGCAAGCTTGTTGATTCCTGCACGCTCTCTTACTGCGTTGATACATTCATAAGCCAGATCATTAGGACCATGGTTGACCTCATTCTCTGCCTCTGCAATCATTAGCAGAATGTCAGAGTAACGGAGAAGAGGGAAGTTGATGGAAGTATCGTTTTTGCTCTTCTTGTCAGCTTCATATTCTCTACGATATTTGGCGGCAGCTCTGTTGCGGTTCTTATTGGCATCGTTCTTCGATTCACGATCACCGTAAGTAGAACCCGGCTCTGTTTCACCATAGCTGAAGGATTTGTCCCAGTATTGTTGTTTCACTTCATCTCTTTTTCCCTTTACAAATTCACGACCGTCTACCGGGGTACCTTCCCCTGCTGACTGGGTGTAAGTGAATGGAGCGATGTTCCAGTTGCAACGGTCAATGTCACCGTTTGCTTCATACAATTCGAGCAGTTTAGGAGTATTCCAGATAAAAGCGTATGCATAACCCGGGTCACCTTTACCGGTGATGGATGCTTTGGAAGAAAGATCTTTACCCTGAATACCAATGATATTACCGATTCTACCTTCTGCACGTACATCCGTTGAACGGTTACCTGCAAATTCTACTTCCCAAATACTTTCATTAGCTTTGGCACCATCCTTATTGAGAGCTGTGTTATACTTATCAGAGCAAATGTCGATAAAGAAATCCCAATATTTGGCAGTCAGTGAATGACCTTCATTCTTGACTAACTGTGCATAGTAACTTGCTTTTTTGAAATATTCTGTAATCTCGGCACTAGTCGTATTGTTGGCCAAACCCACTTCTTTGTCACGTTTAGGTTCGCCGGCTCTGAACATATATACACGCGCCAACATTCCCCAAGCTGCCGATTTGGAAACACGTCCCGGCAAATAGTTCAAATCTTGAGCAGATTTGAGATCCTCAGCAGAACCATACATCTCTTTAATGATAAAATCATAAATTGTCTGTTTGTCCGTGCGCGGAATAGAGAGGTTATAAGCATCTTCTGTAGAATTAGTCTTGAAAGGTACATCACCCCAACATTCTACTAAAGTGAAATAATAGAATGCGCGTAAAAAGCGGGCTTCAGCTTTGTACTGCTTGCGGGTATCGTCGTTCATATCGGGCACTGCATCAATATTTTCCAGGAAAATATTGGCTCTGTTGATGCCGGAGTATAGTGTGTACCACAATGCTGCAACGGCCGGATCACTTGTATTGGCATTGTTACAGATCAACCCGCTTTTGTTAGGTCCGCGGTTGGCACCACCATAGTGCCCCAGATCGTCACCTCCTACAAGGTATAAGAATTCATTTCCGTAGAAGGAACTTTGTCCCAGAATGGCATAGGTTCCTGTTAGCCAAGAGGTAGCGTCCGCTTCATTTTTGAAAAAGTTTTCAGGAGTGGTGTATGTCGGGTCTTTTTCCAGGAAATCGCAGGAAGTCAGGTTAAGTCCGACAAGAAGTGATATGATGATTATTTTTATTGTTTTCATATACGTAATTGTTTGAAGGATGATTGATTAAAAACCTAAGTTTATACCAAAACTGATAGAGTAGGCTCTCGGATAAGCGGAGAAGTCCAGTCCCGGAGTCAGTGCGCCTTCGCGGATAGATACTTCCGGGTCATAACCGGAATATCCTGTACATGTCCATAGATTCTGACCGGCAACGAATACACGTGCATTGTCTATCTTCCATTTCTTGGTCAGTTGTTTTGGCAGTGTATATCCCAAAGATACGGTCTTCAGACGAAGGAAAGAACCATCTTCAATAATACGTGTAGAGAACACTTTGTTGGAACCGGAGTCGGTAGCTCTCGGAATATTACTTTCCGGATTTTCCGGTGTCCAACGGTCTGCATAACTTGCGTATTGGTTCAAGTCACGTGTTTTATTGCTGTTCTCGAAGAACAAGCGGTTGGCATTCAAAACATCGTTTCCGTATGACCATTGGAAGAAAACACTCAAGTCGAATCCTTTGTATTCGAAGTTGTTGGTGAATCCGCCTGTATGCTTCGGCATACCGTTACCGATCATAGTACGGTCGTTGTCGTCGATGATACCGTCGCCATTCAAGTCTGCGTATTTCGGCATACCTGGTTGTGTATTACTCTCGGAAGAGAAATACGGAACATTGCGTTTCAGTGTATATGTATCACCCGCTTTATCGAAATCTTCATATTTGTATGTACCTTCATAGATGAATCCGTACATCATTCCCATCGGATAACCCACTTTGGCAATATAGCTGTATTGGGAGTTATAGTTCTGGTCAAATTTGGCTGCACTCAACAGAGAGGATTGGTCTTCGGCCAATTCTAATACTTTGTTCTTATTGAATGCGATATTAAAGTTAGTAGTCCATGAGAAATTACGGTTCTTGATATTAGTTGTGTTCAATGTGAACTCGATACCTTGGTTGCGTACCTTTCCTACATTCTTCATGGCACTGAAATAACCGGAAGAGGTGGGAAGCGCAGTATTCAGCAATAAATCACGAGTCGTTTTACGATACCAGTCTACAGTTAATCCGATGCGCTCGTCCAGAAAGCCCAAATCCAGCCCCAAGTTCCATTGTTCGGTCGTTTCCCATTTCAGTTTTCTGTTTCTTAAGGAAGTGGGCACTGTACCTACACTTGTCAGACTGTTTTCGAACGGATATACGCCACTGGGGAGGCTACCGATCGAAATAAAGTCTCCGACTTTATCCTTCAATATCTGATATAAAGCATACGTATCATACTCGCCTACACGGTTGTTACCAGTCAATCCCCAGCTTGCTCTTAATTTACCTGAAGAAACAACAGACTTCAATGGTTTCATAAAATCTTCCTCCATGAATCCCCATGCCAATGAACCGGAAGGGAAGTAGCCGAAACGGTTATCACCACGGAACTTGGAAGAACCGTCGGAACGGAAAGAAACCGTTGCATAATACAATGATTTATAGTTATAGTTCAAACGTCCCAGGAAAGAAAGCATAGACCAAGAACTCTTTAATGATTTAGTCGTACTGGGAGTTCCTTCACTCATTCCCGCCATGCCGAGTGCTTCGTTCGGAATCTGTACCGTTTTGTATGAATAGTATTCATAGTCGGAATTCTGCAGGGTTACACCTACCATGCTATTAAAGAAATGCTTCCGTTTGATATTGGTCTGATAGGTCAGAATATTTTCGTTCAACCATGTTGCACGTTGAGAATGGTAGATTTCTGCATTTACCTTATCGGATGATTTCGGATTACCATAACGGGTCTTCGAGTTGTTGAATGTTTCCCCTTTGCGGGTATCGAATGTGTAACCGCCGGAAACTTTCAACTTCAATCCTTTGATAAATTCATATTCTGCAAATCCGTTGAACTGAATATAGTTCGCATACGTCTTTCGATATTCGTTTTTCAAGGACATGATAGGATTGAAACGATAGTCGTTGGTATTGTTTATCGCGTCGTCCATGATGTTATCCATCAACGAGTTTAATGGTCTGTCCGGTTCGGTCACGGGGCGGTATCCCCATACACTATAGAACAGGTTATTCATACCACTGTATGAGTTCTGGGAAGGAGAACCACCGGTGGTTGTAGTGCTTGAATAGTTGGTTGTCAGATAGATTTTCAGTTTCTTCTTTTGGATGGTAGTACCCATACGGCCTTGTACACGTTTGTAGTTTGATTCCAACAAGATACCGTCCTGGTCATAATAAGATAAAGAAGCGTTGTAGCGAACTCCTTCCGAACCACCGGTCAGGCTGACATTGTGGCTTTGCATCCATGCGCTGCGGAAGATCTCATCCTGCCAGTTATATTGCGGGATATTCCTATAATCTTCCAGTCCCCATTTCTTACCGTCATAATTCATGAAGTAGGTAGTTTCCATATCTTTGGGACTACGTTCTGCCTGCAGTTTAACGAACTCGTATGCATCCATCATCGGAATCGTTTTGGTGATATGCTGAATACCGAAACTTCCGTCATATTTAATTTTAGGCTGACCGATTGTTCCTTTCTTGGTTGTAATCATTACGACACCATTGGCACCACGAGCACCGTAGATAGCGGTAGCAGAGGCATCCTTCAGGAAATCGAGTGACTCAATATCGTTCTGATTGATGGCTGCGGCTATGGAAGGGTCTTCTACCGGGAAACCGTCAATGACATAAAGAGGAGAGTTGTCTTGTGTCAATGAGTTGTTACCACGGATGACGATGTTCATCTGTCCGCCCGGCATACCTTCGCCCGAACTTACATTGACACCGGCAATACGTCCGCCCAATGTCTCGCCGAAAGAAGCAGTTGGAGTGCTAAGCAGTTCTGCCATACTGGCTTTGGCAACAGAACCCGTCAGATCCTTCTTGCGTATTTCCTGATAGCCGACTACTACTACTTCGTCCAGCGTCTTTGTGTCTTCCTTTAATGTGATGACCATTGGCTTTTGAGTGTCCACCTTCATTTCTACAGTGACATAACCAATGAAAGAAATAACCAATATCGAATTCTTATTGGGCACGTTAAAAGCAAATTTACCGTCAAGGTCAGTGATTGTTCCTTGCGAAGTACCCTTTACCTGAACACTGGCTCCCGGCACTCCTTCTCCTAAGTTATCCTTCACTGTACCTTTAACAAGTACCTGTGCAAGTACAAAAGAAACAGAAAACAGGATCAGTCCGATGGAGGAAAGCATCCTTTTTCTAGTTTGAGTGGATAAATGTTTTTTCATATATTAAAAATTAAGTGATTTATTGAATCTACGTTTGCAAAGATAGACGGATTGAATCTTCTTATATGGATAGAATTATTCAAGATTGGTGCAAAATCATACAATTTTTCTGTTCTCATATATCTATTTCTCTTTTACGGATTTCAGTAATTCGGATAACTCTTTCACTATGTCGGAATGTTGCTTTGCGACATTGGTTTTCTCCGATGGATCGGAGGATAAATCGTAAAGTTGAGGCTGTTTGTCGTTGCCTAACTCCATTCCTGTCCAGTATTCGATAGCAGGGCTGTCACTCGGCTCGATGTATTTCCATTGACCTTTAATAATGGCAAGCGTATTATTGAGATTTTGCTGAACGACATACTCACGATCTGTATTATTTTTGCCTAGGAGCACATTCAAATGTTCCTGACTGTCAGGAGCGGCTCCTTTACGTAAAGGTTGGTTCAGAAGCAAAGCGAGTGACGCGTACACATCTATCTGGGAAAAAAGTGCTTGCTGTTTGTTCGGCTTTATCTGGGCTGGCCAGCGAACGATAAACGGGACACGTGTACCGGCTTCATAAGCACTGTATTTTCCACCACGGTAAATCCCCATCGGCGTATGTCCGTTTAGAAGTTCGTAGGCTTGGTCTTGATAGCCGTCGTCTATGACAGGACCGTTGTCGCTGGTAAAAATCAGTATGGTATTGTCTGCAATGTGGAGACTGTCCAGCGTATGCATGATTTTACCGATGGTCCAGTCCAGTTGCAGGATGACATCACCACGGGTGCCTAGTCCGCTTTTGCCGGCAAAACGTGGATGGGGGATTCGTGGTACGTGTACGTCTTGCGTACCCATATATAAAAAGAAGGGTTTTTCCTGATGGGATGCGATAAAGTTCTTTGCTTTATTAGCAATAACATCGGCTATGTCTTCATCCTTCCAAAGGGCAGACTTCCCGCCAGTCATCCATCCAATGCGGGGGATGCCGTTGATAATTGTATTGTTGTGTCCTTGGCTGGGTTTCAAGGTTACGAGTTCCGGATTCTCTTCCCCCGTAGGCCAATTGCCGACTTTATGGTCGTAGCTTACGGTGATAGGGTCATTGGGGTCAAGTCCTACGACATGTCCGTTTTCTACAAATACACAGGGTACACGGTCTACAGTAGCCGGAATAATAAATTCGTAGTCAAAACCAATACTTTGTGCGTTAGGGGTAATCCGGTTGTTAAAGTCGGTTCCACCCTTCGGACCGAGTCCCAGATGCCATTTACCTACTGCACCGGTTACGTATCCTGCATCTTTCAGCATATTTGCCATGGTGACGCAGGTAGTGTCGATAATGAGTTCGGAGTTACCGGGAGCGATTCCTGTGTTTTCCTGTCTCCAGGGATACATACCTGTCAGGAGTCCGAAACGGGAAGGGGTGCTGGTGGCAGAAGTTGCATAAGCATTGGTGAATTGTACTCCTTGTCCTGCCAACCGGTCAATGTTGGGGGTGCTCACTTTCGTTGCTCCATAACAACTTAAATCACCAATGCCGAGATCATCTGCAAATATATAAATAATGTTAGGCTTTTGGCTATTCTGCCCATTGCTCTTTTGGGGTGCATAATTGCATCCTGACAGCGTGACGATGCCGGACAATAGGGGAAGTAGACGCGGGACGTTTTTCATAATGCTGAAAGTTTTAGGAAATAATGTAATGAACACAAAGATAAGTGATTGGAAGAAAAAGAATGAGTAGGAATGTACAAGTGAAGTACAAAATAGTACACTTAAGAAGTTCCTTCTTTATTCGGGCTAAGATGTCCGGGGTAAGAAACGATCATTCCTCTGATTTGGAAAGTATATGGTTAGTGTTGTATCATCCCGTATTCGTTTATATAATAAATTTAGGCACGGATTACACGGATTAACGTTGTTGTTTTCATGCTCATCGTTTTAAAACCGTGAAATCCGTGTGGTCCGTGCCTAATAATATAAGATTATTTTGCAAGACAACTTGTGCAATTGCTTGCTAATCAGCTTTTTCTTCGTCTCTTTCTTCGCTCTCTTCTCCTTTACGATAAGCCAGCGGACTGACGTGATAAATCTCTTTGAAACATTTACTGAAATAGCGGGAGGAGGAGAACCCAATCCGGTCAGAGATCTCCGTGATATTCAGCTCCGGATTATTCCTTAACATAACAGCGCCTTTTTTGAGACGTATGCTTAGAATGAAATCATTCGGGGTCTGGCCTGTGACTGCTTTCAGTTTGGTGAATAAGTTTGTACGTGCCATACCCATTTCACGGGCGAAGATGTTAACGTTGAAATCCGTATTGTCCAGATGGCGTTCGATAATAGCCATTGCACGGTCGAGCATCTCTTTATCCATCGGGTTGGTAGCCAACATTTGAGCAAAAGCCTGCGGCTGTTTGCTGAACTTCTCTTGCAATAGCCGTCGGGAGTTAACTAGATTATTGCAACGGGAAATTAGAAGATTGGTATTAAACGGTTTCGTGATATAATCATCCGCACCGATCTTCAATCCTTCGATATTATGCTCTATAGCAGTGCGTGCAGTTAGTAATACTACCGGAATATGGCAGGTGTTAAAGTCCGTCTTGATCTGTTTGCAAAGTTCCGTACCTGACATACGTGGCATCACAACATCACTTAAAATGATGCTCGGCATATCCTTCTGTATCATTTCTAGTGCTTCTACTCCGTCAGAAGCTGTACTGACCTGATAGAATGTTTCGAAAATACCGACTAGCATCTGTTTGATAGATTCATTGTCTTCCACTATCAACATTTTGGCGTCCTCGATACGTTTGTTGTCTTCTTCTTTCCATTCCGAATCAGAGATTATCTCTACTGAAGGAACAATCTCTTCTGTTTGTTGGATGGTTTCCGTATCATCCTTCGCTATTTGCTCTTCTGTAAAGTGATTATTGCCAAATTTAAGGGTGATAATGAAACTGCTTCCTTTACCCGGTTCACTTTCCACCCGGATTGTGCCGTGATGAAGTTCTACAATACCTTTCGTCAGTGCCAAACCGATTCCAGTGCCAGCTCCGGTATTCAATGAGTTGAGATGCTCAGTCTGATAAAAGCGGTCGAATATCTTATCAATCTCGGCAGCAGCAATACCTGTACCGGTATCTTTTATTTCAATAATGGCGTGATCATCTTCCTGCGATACGTTAATCGAAATTGTATCTTCAGCTTTGGTATGTTTTACTGCGTTTGATAATAAATTGTTTATCACTTTCTGCATCTGCTTTTGGTCATACCATACTTCAATGTCATCCTTCTGCTTATTGAACTTGAAGTTGATTTGTTTACTGCTGGCATATTCGAGGAATAGCAGGTAGTTCTCATACAGGAAGTTTACCAGGTTATGCTGGCTTACTTTGATCTTCATGTGACCTTGTTCCTGTTTTCGGAAATCGAGCAGTTCCGTAATCAGTTCCCGCAATTGGAGACTGTTCTTGTAGATTCCCAACACCTTATTATATATGTTAGGCGTAAATGTCTGCACTTGCAACAATGTTTCTACTTGTCCTACGATCAGCGTTAATGGTGTGCGGAACTCGTGTGAGATGTTAGTGAAGAAACGAAGTTTTGACTGGTTCAAAGCTTCAAGGTCTTCAATATGTTTCTTTTCGTATTTTAAAGACTCACGGAGTTTGATGCGCGAATTATAGTTCTGAATAAGATACCATAACAGACTGATAGTTACAATGGTATAAATCAGGTAAGCCCACCATGTCTCATACCACGAAGGGAGTATAATAATCAGCAATCTGGCCTCTTTTATTCCTTCCCTCTGTGATTTGATGACAAGGGTATATTTACCTGGATTCAGGTTTGTATAAGTAATCAGCGTTTGTTTCCGGTAAGTATGGTTCCATTCGTCTGAGAAACCCTCCAGGCGATAGAGAATCTCATCTCTGTTGGCATGGATGAAGTTGGAAGTGGCATATTCGATGCTAAACATCGATTGATTTGCTTTCAGGCTAATTTCCGGAGTGTGGCAGATCGATTGTTCAAGGATGCCGCTTTCATCTCCCGGAATTACTTCTTTTCCATTGACAAACAGACAGGAAAGAATGATATTATATGATTTTGGGGTGAAGTGTAATTTCTTCTCCCAGAAAGAAATCATTCCCTGAATACCGCCAAGGAATACTTCTCCGTCATGTGTCACAAATAGTGCGTTTTCATTAACGGCGGTCAGCGGGAACCCATTTTCCGTACCATAATTATAGAATGTCTTGCTTGGATAGTCGAACTGTGAGAATCCTTGATTGGTAATCAGCAGTAAGTCTCCTTTCTGTATGGATGATTCGCAAACTTCGTAGATACAGTCGCTGGATAAACCATCTTTCTGTACATCGAAGTTTTCAAAGTCATCACTTGCTTTACGGTAACGGTCGAGGCCGCTTCCGGAGGTGCAGAACCACAGATTACCGTTACTATCCTGCATGATGCTGTTGATATTGTTGTTGCTAAGACTGTTTGGATTGGCAGGATTGTGCGGATAATTAGTGAGTTTACCGCTGTCGAACCGGTAAGAATAAACGCCCTCCCCGGTAGCTGCAATCCACAATGTGCCGTCTTTATCAATGCAAAGACTGGCTACCATGCCAATGCCTCTTCCTTCTTTCGTCTCTTTAAAAAGTTGTTGGCAAGTACCTGTTATTGGATCGAAAAGGCAGACACCGTTCTGTGTAGCAACAACCAGCTTGTCTTTATATGGTACAATGTCCCGGACAATATCTGAAGGCAGCGATGTTGGATCCCCTGCTTTCATTCGGTAGGCTGTGAAACGATTAGTGTGCAGGTCGAGCTTATTCAGGCCTCCCAAGTGGGTGCCTATCCACATAATCTCATGATCCCGGTCATAATAGATTGCTTTTACATTATTATGGGAAATACTGTTCTTGCCTTCTTCATGGCGATACCACCGATAGGTGTTATTCTTCCGGTCGTACACATTCACACCACCGCCTTCGGTACAAATCCACAGGTTCCCGTTCTTATCTTCTGTCATTCTGCCGATGATCGGACTACTTAGACCTTCTTTCTCTGTATCTCCAGTTTTGTAACGAGTATAAATTTCGTATTCCGGGTTGAAATAATTAACACCTCCGAAGTAAGTACCCAACCAGATTGTTCCTTGCTCATCTTTTACGATACACCAGATGGAAGAGTGGGTGAGTCCGTCGGGTCTGTCATTATTGGCAGTATATAGATAGAATTTGCCTGTGCTTTTGTCATACCGGTTCAGACCGTGAAATGTTCCTATCCACAGGTTGCCTGTGTTGTCTTCACAACAGCTTCTTACAAAATCAGAGCAGAGACTATTCGCGTTTTTCGAATCGTGGCGAAAGTTTTCGATGTTTCCGTCTCTCTTTATATGGTAGAGTCCTTCTTCCCAACTGCCTATCCATAACTCTTTGGCAGAATCTTCATATATACTGGCAATATTACCTCTTGTAACAGGTTGTGAGATTTTTGTTTTATCTTCCGACAAGCAATAAAGGCCACTATTGGTAGTCCCCATCCAAAGGTTTTTCTTTTCGTCCAAGTGGAGGCAGGAGAGGGTGATGTTTTTTCCGGCAAGATGATAGTAGAGATCGAAGTTACCCGTGCTTTCATTATATACAAAAATTTCTTCTCTTTTGCTGATATATAATTTTTCATTGAAGTAAATAGCATCCACATTCCCTTGCAGTAATGTTTTGAATTTTTGCGTAGTCAGATCGAACTCTGCTACTCCATCAGTGCAAAGCAAGTATACTTTTCCGTTTTTGTTTCCGGTGATGCGCAGCACTGTATTGCTGAACAGACTGTTCGGATCATTTTTCTTAAGTTTGAAACTTTTGATATCGTTACCGTTATATCGGTTAAGTCCTTCACGCGTGCCGATCCATATAATCCCTTGTTCGTCAATATAAAGGCTATTAACAGAGAACTGGGAAAGCCCATCGTCCGTGGTCAAATGGCTAAAAGTGATGTTTTGACCTTGTGTGCGGACTGCGGTTACGCTTAAAAATAGCAGAAATAAAAGAATTACTTTTCTCACTAATTTGTATTTTAAGGTGTTTACATCTATGCAAATATATTGTTTTTATTTGATTTCAGTGAATCTTATTAGAAGAAAGTAACTATATTTGTATCATTCAAACGAAAGATATATGAAAGTAAAGAAAATTAGTGCGGCTAACGTGGAGGCTTGTTCGCTTCCTAAATTATTCGATGAAGAAAAAATAGATTTTCAGCCGATTCACTGTGTCAATTGGGCTGAATATCCATACAAACCCAAAGTGAACTTTCGCATTGCTCACACGCAGAACTCAATTTTGCTACACTTTAAAGTGAAAGAGGAGAGTGTACGTGCCAAGTACGGTGAAGATAACGGTTCTGTATGGACTGATTCCTGTGTAGAATTCTTTTCTATACCTGCAGGCGACGGGATCTATTATAATATAGAATGTAATTGCATCGGAACTATTCTGGTGGGTGCCGGCCCAGTTCGTAACAACCGGGAACATGCGCCGAAAGAAGTGACTGCTCTTGTGCAACGTTGGTCTAGTCTGGGTAATCAGCCTTTTGCGGAACGTGTCGAGGAGACAGACTGGGAAGTTGCTCTCATCATTCCGTATGCTGTATTCTTTAAGCATCAGATTGAATCACTCGATGAAAAGGAGATAAAAGCTAATTTCTATAAGTGTGGTGATGAGTTGCAGACTCCTCATTTCCTTTCATGGAATCCGATAGAGATTGACCAACCGGATTTCCACCGCCCCGATTTCTTCGGTACTTTGGAATTTGAATGATGAATTGAATTTCTGGATTTGAAGATGAATCACTAGTGACGCTGAATCACTGAAGTTTCGTCCATTTATAAAAATATTATCTATTGCGTCATCCGTCTATAAAAAAGAAGGGTGACGCTTTTCTTTGAGCATCACCCTTTCTTTCTATATAAGTCATTTTGTTTATTTCACAATACCTCTTTCCGAGCTCTTTACGAAATTGACAATATTCTCGATTTCTTCACTCATAGGAACTTGATCAATAATCTTCTGTACGGCATCTTGAATGCTGAAATTACCCTGATAAATCAAACGGTATGCATTAGCGATGTGACGAAGGATTCTTTCCGATGTATTATGATGTTGGGAAAGAACTACGGCGTTCACACCGTGATATGCCACCGGATTTCCTGACATGATAACGTATGGAGGTACATCTTTAGATATACGGCATCCGCTTTGTACCAGTGTCCAACTTCCTATGTGACAATATTGATGTAGGGTAACGTTTCCACTTAGAATAACGCAGTCATCCAATGTACATTCTCCTGCAATAGTGGTGCCGATACCTACCACACAGTTATTGCTGATTTGTACGTCATGGCAAAGATGTACCTTGTCCATCAGATAGTTTCCGTTTCCGATTTTGGTAGCATTGCCGGCAAATGTAGCGCGGCTGATTACTACATTCTCACGAATATCGTTATTATCTCCGATAATCAGGCTGCTTTTTTCTCCAGTATAGTGGAAATCTTGTGGTTCCGCTCCGAGAACAGCATTCTGATGTACCTTGTTTCCTTTTCCCATTTTAGTACCTTGCAAGATACTAGCGTAAGACATGATGACGCAGTCATCCCCGATTTCTACATTCTTTTCAATGTAGGCAAAAGGCTGAACTGTTACATTCTTACCCAGCTTTGCTTCGGGGTCTACGTAAGCTAACGGACTAATCATAATAGTATATGTTTAAAGTTATTCTTCTCTTCCACCACCCAATGCCTGGTAAAGGCTTACTACGGCCTGCATCTGATCGAAGCAATCGGAAACCTGAGAGATTTGTGCGCTCAGGTAAGACTGTTGTGCCGATAGTACTTCCAGGTAGGTTGAGGTCCCTAAGTTAAACAATTCTTTTGTATCTTCCGAAGCTTTTTTAGCAGATTCTACCTGCATTTGGCGGGATTCTACTTTTTCACAGGTTTTTTGGTACAAACTTAGCGCATTGCTGACTTCGCTTCCGGCGTTTAAAAGTGTTTGCTGGAAGGAAAGTTTAGCTTGTTCTTCTTGTGCTTTTGCAGCTTTCAGCCGGGCTATGTTCTGACCCCGGTAGAATAGAGGCTGCGTAAGTGAACCAATGGCAGAAGCTAACAACTTACCCGGATTTATAATCGCACTTCCGGCACTGTTTGTCCATCCGGCAGAGCCGCTGAGCGTGATTTGCGGATAGAATGCAGCACGTGCCGAATTTGTATTGTAATAGCAGCTTGCCAGTGACATTTCGGCTGCTTTCACGTCCGGACGGTTGGATAGCAATTGAATGGGTATCCCTGCGGAAAGTTCCGTCGGAAGTACTTGTGCTTCCAATACACCACGTTTGATGGCATGGGGAGCTTCTCCGAGGAAAGTGGACAGGGCATTTTCTGTCTCACGGATGCTTTGTTCAATGTCCGGAATAGTGGCAAGTACTTGCGCATAAGCAGCTTTGCTCTGTTCTACGCCTGCCGAATTGATATTGTACATAGCAGAGTTTTTCATTGCTTCCATTGTCTCGGCATTCTGTTTCAGAATTTCAGCCGTGGCTTTGGTTATTTCCAGTTGGCGGTCCAACATCATTAATGTATAATACATATTGGCGATGTTAGAGACAACTTGTGTTTGTACTGCCTGGCGGTAAGCTTTCATTTGCTTCAGTGTAACTTGCGCATTTCGTTTAGAGTTTAGCAACTGACCGAATAAATCGACCTGCCAGCTAGCTGTAACAGGCAGTGAGTAAGTTTTGGTAGCTGCGTTCTTGTCGAAGCTGCTGATAGTTCCCTGCGGAGACAATCCTAGTGACGGGGCATAAGCCAGACGAGCTGACATCAGGGACGCTTCTGCCGCTTTTACATTCTGTGCAGCGGACAAGAGGTCAGTATTTTGGTTCAGTCCCGCTTCGATGAGAGACTGGAGTTGTGGGTCGGTGAAGACTTCTCTCCACGGCAGATTACCGAAGTTGGTTGTATCCGAAGTCAGCGTATCATTCTCCGCTACCGGATCGCGATACAGGCCGGAAGTAGTAATGTCTTCGGGTCTGTCATACGACTTATAGATGTGGCAGCTGCTCAGGAGAGCAGTTGCACACAACATATATAGAATCTGTTTCTTCATATCGAATTTCATTATTTAGCGTATTGTTCAATCTCTGTTACGGCATCTGTATTGTCGATATCTTCCCATTCCATCGGTTTCACTTTTTCTTGCAGATACTGGAAGATAACAAACAAGACAGGAACGATGAAAATCTGGCAAATCATACCGATTAACATACCACCGATAGAAGCAGTACCCAGTGTACGGTTACCATGAGCACCTACACCGAAGGCAAACATCAACGGAAGCAGACCGACTACCATCGCCAGGGAGGTCATCAAGATCGGACGGAGACGGGCACCGGCACCCAATACGGCTGCCCATGTGATGCTCATACCCATCTTACGACGGTCGAGGGCGAACTCTACAATCAGGATGGCGTTCTTCGCCAACAGACCCATCAACATGATTAACGCAATCTGCATATAGATATTGTTGGACATCGTACCAAGAATCATCTTCAGCATCGAGATATTACCGATAGCACTAACTCCGTTCACAAACAGGAAGCTGCCTAACAGACCGAACGGAACGGACAGCAACACGGCCAACGGAAGTATGTAACTTTCGTACTGCGCACTCAGCAACAGGTAAACGAATACGAAACAGAGGATGAAAATCAATCCGGTAGCACTACCACTGCTCTGTGCTTCTTCACGTGCCATACCACCCAGCTCGTAAGTGTAACCGGTCGGAAGGTTCTGGCTGGCTACTTCCGCCAATGCAGCCAATGCCTGGCCTGATGTATAACCACTGGCAGGAGCCACCATCACTTTCATGGAAGTGTAGAGGTTGAAACGGCTGATGATGTCCGGGCCATATACCTTATCGACAGTGATGAATTGAGAGATAGGAGCCATTTCACCGGCATTGTTACGAACCTTGATATTCTTCAAAGATTCCAGGTTCTTGCGTGATAACGGATCCGACTGAATCATTACACGGTACATCTTACCGAAACGGTTGAAGTTGGATGCATACAGACCACCGTAATATCCCTGCATGGTAGTAAGGATGTCACTCGGGCTGATGCCTGCCTTCTTACAAGCTGCCGCATCGATATCAATCATATATTGCGGGAAATTCGGGTTGAACGTCGTTTTTGCCGAATTGATTTCAGGACGGGCTTCCAGTGCGGCGGTATAGTCGTTGACTACATCGAAGAACTTGTTCAGGTCGCCACCCGTCTTATCCTGCATGTTCACCTCAATATCTGTAGATGCCGAATAACCCGGAATCATCGGCGGAGCAAAGAACAATACCTGTGCTTCCTTGATGATCTTCTGTGCACGCATATATAAGGAGCCCACCACAACGTCAGAGTTCTGTATCATCGAACGTTCATCCCAGTCTTTCAGTTTGATGATGAAAGAACCGTAGGACGGTCCCTGTCCACCAATGAAACTGAATCCGGAAATCAGTGTACGCGAAGATACGGCAGGGTCAGCGGCAATCAGGCTGTCTACACGTGCCAGAATCTCTTCCGAGCGGTCTTGTGACGTACCCGGCGGCAAGGTTACAGCTCCCATCAATGTACCGGTATCTTCATTTGGCACCATACCTGTCGGAGTAGTATTCATGAAGAACATAAGCAATACGATGGAAGCAACGACCAGTCCCATAGACAGCCACTTCTTTTGGATAAAGAACAGTACGCGTTTCTTATACCGTTTCAGGATAGATTCATAGGTATCATTGAAACTGTTCTTGAATTTCTTCGTGCTCATTCCGATTAGTGCCAGGATACTGAGAAGTATGAGGATGGCGGTAACTATCGGGTTGATATTGAAGAATCCGAAAATCATACCGAGGATGACAACAAGTGTGAATGTGAGTGTGATTCCCGGATGCAACATCTTTCCGATAGCTTCGGTATATCTGTTTATCATTGTTGTATGAGCTGCCTTATAGGCTGTTTTCATACGCTCCTTCAATGGAGGAACCTCTTCGGAACCTTCACCTTCCTGCTTATGCGGTTTCAGAAGAACGGCACACAAGGCGGGACTTAATGTCAAGGCGTTCAGGGCGGACAGACCGATGGCGATGGCCATTGTCATACCAAACTGGCGGTAGAATGTTCCTGCCGTTCCTCCCATGAAACTTACCGGAACGAACACAGCCATCATGACCAGCGTAATGGATACGATAGCACCACCCAACTCATTCATCGCGTCGATGGAAGCCAGACGGGCGGATGTGTAACCTTGGTCTAGCTTGGCGTGTACACCCTCGACGACCACAATGGCATCATCGACCACAATCGCGATGGCGAGCACAAGCGCACATAACGTCAGCAAGTTCAAGCTGAAGCCTACCAGAGACAAAATGAAGAAAGTACCGATAAGAGCTACCGGGATGGCAATAGTCGGAATCAATGTAGAACGTAAGTCCTGTAAGAAGATATATACTACGATAAATACCAGGATAAATGCCTCGATCAATGTTTTCAATACCTCATGGATAGAAGCGAACAAGAAGTCGTTGGCATTCATGGAAACGTTTATCTTCAAGCCGGCCGGCAGTGATTTGGACGCTTCATCCAGTAACACCTGAATGTCACTGATGGTTTGTGTCGCATTTGTTCCTGCCATCTGATAAACGATACAGGTTACAGCCTTATGTCCGTTTACACGGTTGGTAAAGTTATATCCCAAACGGTCCAGTTGGATTTCGGCAATATCATTCAGGCGAAGTACTTCACCGTCGGGCAAAGACTTGATGACGATATTTTCGAACTCTTCCGGCTGTTGCAGACGTCCTTTGTAACGGATGGTATATTGGAAAGTCTGGTTACTGCGTTCACCGAATTGTCCCGGGGCAGCTTCCACGTTCTGTTCCGCTAATGCTGCGGATACGTCACCCGGAACCAGCTTGTATTGTGCCATCACGTCCGGACGCAGCCAGATACGCATGGAGTAGTCCTGTCCCATTACGGAGGCATCACCCACACCCGGCACACGCTGAACTTGCGGAATCAGGTTGATTTTTGCGTAGTTCTCGATAAATGCTTCTGTATACGTATCGGTTTCATCGTAAAGAGAGAATACCACCAGCATGGAAGTCTGGCGTTTCTGGGTTGTCACACCGACTTTGGTTACTTCGGCAGGCAGTAATCCCTGTGCCATAGAAACACGGTTCTGCACGTTGACGGCAGCCATATCCGGGTCTGTCCCCTGTTTGAAATAGATGGATATATCACCGGCACCGGTGTTGGATGCGTTGGAGGTCATATACATCATATTTTCTACACCGTTGATTTGTTCCTCTAGCGGAGCAATCACGGAGTTCAATACAGTTGATGCACTGGCACCCGTATAAGTGGCCCTTACCGATACAGTAGGGGGCGCAATGTCCGGATATTGGGTGATTGGCAGTGTTGCCAGTCCGATAGCACCCAGGATGACTATCAAAATAGAAATAACGGTTGATAGTACCGGACGGTTAATAAATTTATCTAACTTCATACGATTATCTAAATTATTAATTGAAAGCTGTAGCTAAATTACCATCGTGCTGGTCTTTCAAATGCTGTTGATAGTTCGCTTCTTTTTGAGCAGGTGTGATAGGCTGTATGTGCTGGCCGTCTTTCAGACTTTGTACTCCTTCAATTACGATTTTATCTCCCGGATTCAGGCCGGAAGTAACGAGATATTCTTTTCCGTTATCCAGGTTAAAGATGCCGATTTCCGTATATTTTACGGTGTTATCCGGTTGCAGCACGTAAACGAACTTCTTATCCTGGATTTCTACTGTTGCAGATTGTGGTATGCTGATTACATTTTCCATGGTATAAGGGATCAGCACGTTTGCTGTTCCACCGCTACGCAAGATATGCTCATTGTTCGGGAAAAGTGCACGCATGCTTACCGAACCGGTTGACTGGTCGATCACTCCTGTAATTGCGTCTACTTTACCTTCGATGCTGTACTCTGTACCGTCTATCAATTGTAATTTGATAGCTGGAATTTTGCTGATTTCTTCTTTGATAGTACCTCCGGTCTTAGTCATGGCCAACAATTCTTTTTCTGTCATGGAGAAATATACATATACTTCATCAATTTCAGAAACAGTAGTCATTGGAGTAGAGATGGAAGGGCTTACCAGTGCACCCAGACGATAGGGGATGTCATTGATTACCCCGTCGGAAGGGCTCTTCACTTGGGTGAAAGAGAGATTCTGCTGAGCTGTGGTAAGCTGTGCTTTCGCTTGTGCCAGTTGTGCCTGTGACTGTGCCAGTGAGTTTTCTGCCATTGACAAATCATAGTCACTGATGATGTTCTTCTTATTGAGCTCACGCTTATTGTCCACTGTCATTTGTTGAGTGCGGACAGCAGCTTCTGCTGTAGCAACGGCAGCTTTTGCTGTGCGTACTGAAGCTTCATATTGTGTAGGGTCAACAATGAACAACACTTGTCCTTTACGGACAGCTGCACCTTCGTCTACACATAGTTTCGTGATAAAACCCGATACTTGGGGGCGGATTTCTACATCTTGTTTACCTTTAATTGTAGCCGGATAGGCAGTTGTTAAATTAGCAGTCGTTTTTTGTAACTCTTGTACTGCATATTCAGGAACCTTTCCTGTGTCATTACCCTTATTGCCACAACTAGACAAGAGGGCTACGCAAAATGCAAATAAAACAATTCTACTTTTCATACTTCTAAATATCTGTTTTTTAATTTAATGCGTTTGTTGCCAGTGTGCTGTTCATCCATATAGATAAGGGGGTTAAGGAAGAAAAACCGGAAACTAAATTAGAGACTTTAGTTTCCGGTTGCAAAAGTACTTTAAATTCGGTATTCTTGTTCTCTGATACCGTGTTTTTTAACTATGTTTTTTACTTTATTTTATGATATACAGGAGTCATAATAAAACTTAACTCATAATCCTGGTAAGGAAGACGATATTTTTCCAGTGGGATAGCTCCCCAACTGTTGACACAGGCAAGTCCGGTTTGTGCCTTATCGATGCAGAAGTTGGTGAAGTCTGCCTTTTCTACTTCCGGCGAGTGGCGCTGGTCTTTGCCGTCGCCGTCATCCAATGATTCGATGGTGTAATTCAGGGCAGAAGCGGAGAAAGGAGCACTCGATACGAATTGCAGTCCGTTGCCACTGATGTTCAGAAGTCTCCACCAGCGGATATCCGTTTTTGTTCCGGTTTCCTGCGGGCGGATGTAAGGATAGAATTGTTCCTCCACTGTCTGGCGATATTTACCTAACATTGCCGCGTGGTTGCGGTCGGCGTAGTTTTCTCCCGGGCCACGGCCGTAATATTCTATCTCGTTGAAGTTGACCGGCATGCGCATTTGCATACCGAAGCGGAACATGTCAGAAACTTTCTTGCTCTTGTCTGCCGCCATTTTTTGGGTAACTTTCACCGCGCCCTTATTATTGATGGTATAAGTCAGCGATAACGTTCCACCAATCGACTTCATGTCATATTCGGCACGAACCACTGCCTGATCGTTTTCAATAGCATGTTTCAGAGAAGTCAGTTTCAGTTCCGGATTCTTCCAGACAGCATATTTACGTTGCAGTCCGGCTCCAAAGTCGTTATCGGTTGGTGCACGCCAGAAGTTAGGAGTCAGTGCGCTGCCATCTTCCATCAGTTGCATACCGTTGACATCGTAACGGCAGAGGTAACCGTTTTGTTTGTTAAAATCCATGGAGAAGTTTTCACCTTTCACAATCAGGTAGTTGTGGTCGTTGTCCAAAATGGTGGGCACGATGACCGGAAGGTTAGAAGCTTGTTGGTTTTCCAGTTTCAGTTCCGGTGCTTTGTAGTCACGGATGCTTAGTTGGTTGTAAGCGATGGTAGTTCCTGCCGGTAGCAGTGTTTCGGCAGCTTTCAGTTTATAGCTCACGTTGAGCAGCAGTTCTTTGCAAGGGCAGATGTTCTTTGTGTCAAACGGGATTTGCACTTTCACAGTTTGCTGGGGTGCTACTTTCAGGTCGGATACGATGCCTGTTTGCACTACTTCTCCGTTTGCCAGTAATTGCCATTCCATATAATAAGCAGATAAGTCGCGGAAGAAAAACTCGTTGAAGATGTTGATTTCGCCTTTGGCAAGATCAGCGGGAGTTGTCCATATATTCTGATAGAAATAAGCTACTTCGTATGCATGCGGATTGGGTACGCGGTCGGGGCTAATCAAACCGTTGTCGTTGAAGTTATTATCCGAAGCGTCGTATTTGTTGAAGTCGCCGCCATAGCCGTAGATGCTCACTCCGTCTTTGTTTTTCCAGTGGCAGGACTGGTCTACGAAGTCCCAGATAAATCCGCCCTGATATTTCGGATATTTGCGGATGATGTCCCAGTATTCTTTGAATCCGCCTTCGGAGTTACCCATAGCGTGCGCGTATTCACATTGGATTAACGGCTTTTGGATATTGCCTTCGCTATATTTGATACAAGCGTCGTAGTCATAGTACATCGGGCAGAAAATATCGGTGAATTCGCTGGTTCCTGCTTGTTCGTACTGTACGGCACGTGTCTTGTCTTCATTCTTGATCCAAGTGTAGCATTTTTCAAAGTTCGGTCCCATGCCGGCTTCGTTACCCAGTGACCAGAAGATGATGGACGGATGGTTGTATCCGCGTTGTACGTTGCGTTGGTTACGTTCCATGTGAGCTTTGGCGTAACTTGGGTTCTTTGCCAGTGTCTGGTCGCCGTAACCCATTCCGTGAGATTCTACGTTAGCCTCGGCTACTACATATAGGCCGTATTGATCGCAAAGGTCATACCAACGGTTGTCGTCCGGGTAATGGCAGGTACGCACAGCGTTGATATTGAGCTCTTTCATTACTTTGATATCTTGCAGCATACGTTCGGTAGAAACCACATAACCGCCGTCCGGATCCATTTCGTGACGGTCGGCTCCTTTGAAGAGCACCGGTTGTCCGTTTACGAGTATCTGTCCGCCTTTCAGCTCAATTTTGCGGAAACCTATTTTAACAGGGATTACTTCTACTACGTTGTTGCCGTTTTTCAGTGTAGCGGTCAGTGTGTAGAGATTAGGCGTTTCAGCAGTCCATTTTGCCGGATTGGAGACGGATAGGGTCGTGTTTAATTTGTCCGAACCTTTCAGGTCGGCAGTTGCTACGCTGTTGCCTTGAGCATCTGTCAAGTCCAAAGCTACTGTGCCGCTTCCTTTCAGGTCAACGGCTATATTCAGCGTACCGTCTTTATATTGGCTGTCCAAATCGGGAGTGATGCGAATATCCTGGATGTATTTCTTGTCGCGTGCGTAAAGATAACAGTCACGTCCTACACCGGAGTAGCGGAAGAAGTCCTGATCTTCCAGGTAGCTGCCGTCGCACCAGCGGAAAACTTGAAAGGCGATGACGTTTTTACCCGGTTTCAGGTAGTTAGTCAGGTTGAATTCAGCTTCCAGTTTGCTGTCTTCGCTATATCCTACGTAGCGTCCGTTCACCCAAAGGTACATATTGGACGTTACCGAGCCGAAATGTGCGAAGATTTCTTTGCCTTTCCAGTCGGTAGGAAGGGTGATCTCTTTGCGGTAAGAGCCTACATGATTGTTTTCTGTCGGCACTAGCGGAGGATTGTTTTTGAATTGACTTCTCCAGGCATATCCTATGTTGACATAGATAGGGTCACCGTAGCCGTTCAACTCCCAAACACCGGGAACCTGAAGATCGTCCCAACCTTTGTCGTTGAAATTAGTCTGATAAAAGTCAGTCGGGCGCGCGTCTGCGTGTCTCACCCAGTTGAATTTCCAAGGACCGTTCAGGGTCATGAAATTCGCGGAATTTTCTTTAATACCGGCTTTAGCTTCATCAGCCGATGCGAAAGCAAAGTAGTTAGTGTGCATAGCGGAACGGTTTACGGAATTCACTTCCGGATCTTTCCACTCGTTGAAGCTTTGCGCTTGAATTGCTGTCAGTCCCAATGCAGCCAAGCAGCAAGAGAGTAATTGTTTCTTCATGGGTTTTTTGTATTAGGTTTGAATTTCTGGAGTCAAAGATAGGGAATATTTTATTCAGTGAAGGTTAAAGAATCATTCAATTAAGTCTAGTTTTTAATAAATTAGCTAGAAAACAGAGTATTTTACTGACTCTAATCAGTAAAAACGTGAGATACAGTTTTCCCCTGCGATGGAAAAGGTATCTCACGTTAATAAAAATTGGCTGTTACATTGGTCAGCTCTTATACGCTGTTTGTACGTACATATCACTCAAGTGTGGGGAAGGTATCCTCTTCGAAGATAGCACGAAAAGACTACTTACACAAGCAATCTTTTTCGCTTTGTTGTATATACTGGTTAGGGTTATGATTCTTTTCAGGTTGTCGTACATATCTTTGTTATGTTTGCCGCATCATTTCTCTGTGGTGCGCGGTTAAAAAAAAGAGAGCGTGGGAAACTACCACTGTATGCGACCGTAGGTATCCAGCTAAGACCCTACAACGACATAAGTGATAGCCCCACGCCCATTTATTATTATGGATAAATGGCTATATATAATACTTTTAGCTGAAAAGTATCCCTTTTTACCAATATAATGCTTACCTTTGCTAAAAACGTATTCTTATGGAACAGAAAGACAAATATATTCGTTTTGACTGGGCAATCAAACGCCTTTTACGCAATAAGGCTAACTTCGGGGTGCTTGAAGGTTTCCTCACAGTATTATTAGGTGAGGAGATTCATATTCTTGAAATTTTAGAAAGTGAAGGTAATCAGCAACGGGAAGATGATAAATTTAATCGTGTTGATATTAAAGCCCGCAATAGTAAAGATGAAATAATTCTTGTTGAAGTTCAGAATACTCGTGAACTCTATTATCTGGAACGTATCCTGTATGGGGTAGCTAAGACTATTACCGAACATATTGATCTGGGCGAAATCTACTCTAACGTAAAGAAGGTATACTCTATCAGTATTCTTTATTTCGACATTGGGCAAGGAAATGATTACCTTTATCATGGACAGAATACATTTTTGGGTGTACACACGGGCGATCATCTGAAAGTTACTACCAAAGAACAGGGGGCTATTGTTCGTAAGTTGCCTGCTGAAATCTTTCCTGAATACTTCCTTATCCGTGTGAATGAGTTTAATAAAGTGGCTGTTACTCCTCTGGAAGAATGGATTGAATATCTGAAGACAGGGTGTATACGCCCTGATACAAAGGCACCCGGACTTGAAGAGGCCCGTAAGAAACTGGTTTATTATAATATGGATAAGGCTGAAAAGCTGGCATACGATCGCCATATAGATGCGGTAATGATACAGAATGATGTGTTGAGTACTGCTAAATTAGAAGGGCATGAAGAAGGACACCAGCTTGGACTTGAAGAAGGACGACAACGAGGACTTGAAGAAGGTATTAAGGAAGGACTTGAAAAAGGCATTGAAAGAGGTATTGAGCAAGGTATTGAAAAAGGTATTGCGCGAGGCATTGAAAAAGAAAAAACAATCACTGTCCGTAAGTTGAAATCTCTCAATATCCCTGTTGATACTATTATGCAGGTTACAGGATTGTCTGCTGAAGAGATAGAACAACTCTAATAGGCACCTATTATAGGTCCTTTTCCTATAACTATATAAGAGAATCCTGCACTAATAAAAAAGTTCAGTGCAGGATTCCTCATTCTTATTATTATAGAAAATGTTTTGTAACCTAAAATCTTAATTTAACTCCGGCATTCATGACGAAACCGTCAAGCGGTGCATAAATATCCCTGAATATAGGATTGGATATACTGCCTGTGTATATCGTGTCAAAACGGGTTTGGCGTCTATCCGTGAAGTTTTCAAAGTTGGCATATAAAGAAAACATTTCCCATATTTTCTCAATCATAAAGCCGCATACCACATACTGTTTCCCTTTCAGTCCGTCTCCTAATTTCTGCGGACTAAAGTAATATGCCTCTAAACCAATTTTCCATTTGTCCTCTACCTCATACATCAAAATGCTGTTCAACCGGTGTTTGGGAGTTAATATATTCTCTTGTCTTATACCGTTTTCTTTCGTGCCGGTATCGGTAAATGTATATCCTAAATATAGATGGAAATCTTTATATCCGATTTTTACATTCGTTTCTCCGCCTTTGCTATCTGTATGGCCGGTTATGTTGTTGAGTCTGTACAGACCGTCTGTTGTTGATTGTAGCAGGAGGGGATTGTCGAGATAGGTATAAAAGAATAGTTGGTTGATGCTGAATGTAATGTTGCCGTCACAGAAGGAAGTCACATAATTAAAGTCTATATTTAACCCGTAACTTCTTTCCAGTTTATTCTTATCCTTGTCGATTGGTAATACATGCTGGTATTGAAGCCTTTCGCTATCTTCTGTAAAGATAGTAGGTGCTTTATAGCCAAACCCTCCTCCGAGCCGGGAGGAAAATTTGTCAGTTATCTTGAAGTGGGCGGAGACGCGTGGAAGTATGGCAGTTCCATAATCAGGAACATAATCCGTTCGTAATCCTGTTTCCAGGTTAAGCCACTCTGTCGCTTCCCAGTTGTTCTGTACGAAAGCTCCCAGTATTGTTTGGTTATAGTCTCTTGGTTGAAAATCGGTCAGTTTCTTTTCATCAAACTTATCTGTCCACAAATTCAGTCCGGCTACCCATTCTGTTTTTTGATTCGTATGTGTGTATGATAGTTCGCTGAATGTAGATACTTGAACACCTTCGAAAGAATAGCTTGGTACGCCTATGTTTCTTTTGAAATAAGTGACACTATTCTTAAAGTCCAATCTGTCTTTTTCATTAAATCTGTGCCCGAAGGTTAATTGGGTAGAATGTCTTTGTGTCTTATTCTTCTCGAAATAAGAGTGGGTGTCGTCTCCTTTTCCTTTTATATATTCAATATCTCCTCCCAAGCGGTCCTCGAACATGGCATTAAGCCCTATGCTTATCTGTGTGTTTTCAGTTAAATAGAGGAATAATTTAGGATTAAAGACATATCTGTCGAACTGGGGTATTGCCGTGAAACCGGTATCCGAAGGGTCATAAGCCCAATTTCTATTATAAGAAGCAAAGATTGTTGTACCGACCTTATTGAATCGTTGCCCATAAAATCCGCTCACGTCCAAGCCTTTGCCTGATGTCCCGTTGAGATGCAGGCTTAAGTCTCTCTTCTCTTCGGGAGTTTTTGAGATGAGGTTGATTAATCCGGCTATTGCTCCGCCGCCGTATAGGGTAGATGTAGAGCCTTTGATAATTTCAACCTGCTTCAAGTCGAGGGGAGGAGTCTGTAATAGTCCCAGTCCGCTTGCCGCACCTGCAAAAACGGGGAATCCGTCTTTCAATATCTGCGTATATCTGCCGTCTAAACCCTGTATGCGTATAGCTGCGTTTCCTGATGTCGCAGAGGTTTGTTGTGTAATGATACCTGTACTTTCGTTCAGCAACATACGGATATCTCCCGGCTTCATACTTCCTTTTTCTCCAAGCTCTTCACTGGAGATGAATTCAACTCTGGTAGGTATATTTTGGATACTTCGTGTTCCTCTGGTCGATGAAATAATTACTTCTTCCAGCATTTCTTCATCTTGCTCTAAGAAAATCTCCACCGGAGCTGTTGAGGAGAGGGGGAACGAAAATGATTTTGTTTCAGACTCATACCCTAGATAACTGAATGTAATATGTTGCACTCCGTTTGGTATGTTTGATATAGTGATTATTCCGTTCTCATCCGAGCTGGCTCCATTGGTTGTTTTGTTAAGAACAGCGTTCACGCCAATCAATATCTCTTTGTTTTTTTCGTCTTTAACGATTGCTTTAAATGTGTTTTGCGCCCATGCGTTTTGCGCCAGCAATGTAACTATTGCTAGTGTTATAATTCTTATGTTCATATTTTTATTATTGATAATTTACCGTTGCACACTTATTCACGCTATGAATAAATACGCAGCAAACCTACGGTGAAGTATAACCTTCGCCGTCGTGAATTAAATAGTTATATCTCCATAGAAGGGATATTCTTAAATAAATGATTAGAGAATCATTATCTTGGGTGGTTGCCAGATAGAAGATGAGAACTGCGGAATCAGTTTCTCCTTGTAAAACGAAAGGGGGGTATCATTGAACTGAATCATTGTGACAAATGGCGAATGAAACAGTTTGGGCGCAGGGCAGCCCGTACAAGTGTTGCAATGTAAGAAAGGTGAGCAGCAACAATCTGTGCAGGAACATCCGTCGTCATCAGTGGATGTCTCTTCCTGCGTGTCATTTTTGCATTGGAATAAACATTCGTCTTTCAAAAAACAAGGAGCTGTTGATAATAACAACACCCATAAAGCTATTATGTAAGACAAATATTTCATATATGTTGTACAACGTTTAAATTCGGGCGCAAAGTTACTGCTTTACATTTAATAAACAAAATGTGTCATGCTTTTTGTGCGAAAATTAGGATTGTGATAATGCTATCCCATCTTCAATTATTTACTCTTCTGTCTTTTTCGCATATACTACCTGTTTGCCTGCTCCGTAACGAATCAGCACACCGTGTTCGATAAAAGTATTCAGTTCTTTCAAAGCACGTTTCTTGTCGTGCCCTGTCAATCGGCAATAGTCGGTGCGGGTTAGGCAGGGATATTTGTTCAGATGCTGGTTGATTATTGTCAAACATTCTTCTTCACTGCGCCCTTTCCCGTGGTGACGAGTCATCGATTCTCCACGTTCTAGTCTCATTTGCTGGCCTACTTCTTTCTTAAACTGGCTACTTGCCCGGAAATTGACATTCTTCAGTTCTATAGATTGTGCATGTACATCTTTTTTCTTCATCACGCGAGGTCCCTTCAAAGACACAGAAAAATATCCGATATCTCCCAGTTCCACAATCCATCCGTTGGCAATCAAATCTCTCAACTCGTTTTGGAAAGACTGCATGGCGCCTGCCAGTAAACTGCGGCTTATTCCTGTGAATTTGTGTACACGGTCTAGAAATTCTTCCTGATCGACGGTTCCTTTGAATACTACGCGGGGATGAAGCGGTTGTGCATCGCCTGTTTGTTGAATGTCAGGCGTGTCGTAAAGGTCATATTGTATACTCATATTCGTTTTTATTTTGTGTAGGCACATTGATGAATCTGCTTGCCTATCCGGATTTACTTCGTTTGCTACTTTTATTTCGTTCCACTATAGTTTCTCTTTCGTCCCACTATAGTGTTCCGTAAGGGAAACTATAGTGCTCTTTGTGGAACACTATAGTGGAACGAAAAAAGATTAGGCAACAAAGGTAATCTCTTTAGGCAATAAAACTAATTATATTAGCAGGAAAAAAATAAAAACGTCGCAAATATTGTTTATTACCTTAAGTCGCCCTTTCCTTTTTTAATAAATTAGCTAGAAAGTGTGGTGTTTATTGAATAAGAACGCTTATTTTTGCAGCATGTTACAATTTGAGAATCAAAAGATAAAACAAATAGTTCGCAAGGTGCTTCCGGTAGTAACGCTGGGGGCGATGTTATATTCCTGTGCCAGTATTGGACGACCGGACGGTGGACCATACGATGAGACGCCGCCTCGTTTCATCGGTAGCACTCCGGAGGCGGGGGCTTTGAATAATAAAAGGACTAAAGTCTCTTTGATGTTCGACGAGTTTATTAAGCTGGAGAAAGCGACCGAAAAAGTCGTTGTTTCCCCCCCCCAGATACAGCAACCGGAAATCAAGGCTTCCGGTAAGAGAATACAAGTCAACCTGCTCGACTCTTTGAAGCCTAATACGACCTATACGATTGATTTCTCGGATGCAATTGTCGACAATAATGAAGGTAACCCGTTAGGTAACTTTGCGTTTACGTTCTCTACCGGTACAGAAATCGATACGATGGAAGTGGCAGGAACGATGCTCGATGCCTCTAACCTGGAACCTATTAAAGGTATGCTAGTCGGACTACATTCCAACCTGAATGATTCGGCTTTCAACAAATTGCCTTTCGACCGTGTGGCACGTACGGACAGCCGTGGACGTTTCTCCATCCGTGGTGTAGCCCCCGGCAAATATCGTATCTATGGATTGATGGATGCCGACCAGAACTTTGCCTTCAACCAGAAAAGTGAAATGATCGCTTTTCACGATTCGTTGATTATTCCCCGCATGGAAGAACGTATTCGTATGGATACGGCTTGGGTAGACTCGTTGACCTACGATACGGTGGTGGAAAAGAAATATATGCATTATTTGCCGGATGATGTAATCCTCCGTGCTTTTAAAGAGCTCAATTATTCACAATATCTTATCAAGTCGGAAAGACTGGTTCCTCAAAAGTTTACTTTCTATTTTGCCGGTAAGGCGGACACTTTGCCTGTCTTGAAAGGCTTGAACTTCGATGAAAAGGATGCTTTTGTGATCGAAAAGAATCAGCGGAACGATACGATCCATTATTGGGTAAAAGATTCTCTTCTCTTCAAGCAGGATACGCTGGCCATGAGTCTGACTTATCTTTATACGGATACCTTGAATCAGCTAGTACCCCGTACGGATACACTGAACCTCGTTTCAAAGCAGAAATATAAGAAAGAGGAGCCGGATAAGGACAAAAAGAAAAAAAAGAAAAAGAAAGGGGAAGAGGATGAACCCGAACCGACGAAATTCTTGCCGGTGAATGTCAATGCCCCTTCGTCAATGGATGTATATGGATATATTTCTTTGAATTTTGAAGAACCGATAGCCAGTTTCGACACTGCCGCCATACACCTGCGGCAAAAGGTGGATACGCTTTGGAAAGATATACCTTTCGATTTTGAGCAGGATTCAGTGAATCTGAAGAGGTTTAATCTGTATTATGATTGGGAACCGACGCTGGAATATGAATTCTCAGTAGACTCGACTGCCTTCCACGGAATATACGGATTATTTACCGATAAGATAAAACAAGGATTCAAGGTGCGTAGTGAAGATGAATATTTCACGCTTCATTTCAACGTGACGGGAGCGGATTCACTGGCCTTTGTCGAATTGCTTGACGCTCAGGACAAAGTGGTCCGTAAGCGAAGAGTGGAAGAGGACGGAATGGTCGATTTCTACTTCCTGAATCCGGGAAAATATGCAGCCCGACTAATCAATGACACAAATGGAAATGGTGAATGGGACACGGGAGACTTTGCTAAAGGCATCCAGCCGGAGGCTGTTTACTACTATCCGACGATATTGGAATATAAAGCGTTGTGGGATGTGACCCAACCGTGGAATATTCATGCGACTCCTGTGGATAAGCAGAAACCGGACGAACTTAAAAAACAAAAACCAGATGAAGACAAGAAAAAGAAAGATAGGGATCGAAATAATCAGAACCGCCGTCGTTGACGTTCGACGTAACCTTATTATTGGATTGGTGGCATTATTGACCGGAATCTTCGCCCTCCCCGCCAGTGCCCAATGTGAAGCGAAGAATGATGCGTTTCAATCCGGCGAACATGTAATGTATGATTTATACTTCAACTGGAAGTTTGTCTGGGTGAAAGCCGGACTCGCCAGTCTGACAACGAATGCGACCACTTATCATTCGCAACCAGCCTATCGGATCAACCTGCTTGCTTTAGGTAGCAAACGGGCAGACTTCTTTTTCAAGATGCGCGATACGCTGACTTGTGTGATCGGTGAAAAACTGGAACCGCGCTATTTTCGCAAAGGTGCTGAAGAAGGAAAACGTTACACGGTCGATGAGGCTTGGTTTTCTTATAAGGACGGTCTTTGCTTGGTAAATCAGAAGCGTACTTACCGGGATGGAGCGTTTGATGAATCTGAAGCTAGCGATAGCCGTTGTATATACGATATGTTGAGTATTCTGGCGCAGGCACGTTCTTACGACCCTGCAGATTATAAGGTGGGAGACAAAATCAAGTTCCCGATGGCTACGGGCCGTAAAGTGGAAGAGCAAACGCTTATCTACCGTGGAAAAGAAAATGTGAAAGCGGAGAATGGAGTTACTTACCGTTGCCTGATCTTCTCATTGGTAGAATATGATAAGAAAGGAAAAGAAAAGGAGGTGATTACTTTCTTCGTAACGGACGACTTGAACCATCTTCCTGTCCGCCTGGATCTATTCCTGAACTTTGGTTCGGCAAAAGCATTCCTGAATAATGTGACGGGTAACCGGCATCCACTGACTTCTATCGTTAAATAGATATAGAGAAAAAACAGAGAGAGCTGGAAAGCGCCTTTGCAGGTCGTTTTCCAGCTCTCTCTGTTTTTTTATTCCTGAACTTCGAAAGGCACTTTCTGATCCTTTCGGAACACGCTGGATTCAAAAGTAGCAATCAGCTCTCCGTTTTGGTTTGTTATATCTACCTGATAGCAACCTGTGCTTCGGCCGATATAGCGTTCACGTGCTTCGGCAAAGAGAGTGTCTCCAGGTCCGCTGGCACGTAGAAAAATAATAGTGGACGAGAGAGAGAAAGCTAGTGTGCCGTGCGAGTTGGCAGCTGCGGCAAGCGCCAGATCTGCTAATGTGAAGATCGCTCCTCCTTGTGTGCGGGCACCTGCATTAAGATGTTCGGATTTTATTTCTAATTTGGCTTTACTGTAACCTTTGCGTACTTCCAGCAGTACTACGCCTGCATTTTCGGCAAACAGATCGTTCTTAAAAAACTCTTGTGCGGTCATGATGATTTGATTTATAGTTTATAGGGTGAATTCTGGGTTATGAAAAGGTCACTCAGGCATAAATCATAATTCATAAATCCAAAATCTGTTGCAAATGTACCAAAATTGTCCTTCATTTGGATTATTTGGGTCGGTCAAATCTATTTAAATGCACTACTTTTGCCATCAAGAAAATTAATCACTTAACAAATAATCCCTGTATTATGAAAACAATTCTTAGCGCATTAGGATTTTCCCTTTTGATCTTAACGAGTTGCGGTGGACAAAAAAAGGTTGAAGTAGACTTTATTCAGGACAACATCGACAACGCAGTTGCACAAAACACGATTCAAACGGACATTATTGAAAAATCCGGTAAGATCCTGAATCCAAGAACCATCAACGGAGACGGTAGTATATCCTATATACCTATCGAAGACTGGTGTTCCGGTTTCTTCCCCGGCAGTATGTGGCTCACATATAATCTGACCGGAGATCAGAAATGGTTACCATTGGCCGAAAAATATACGGAAGCTCTCGATTCGGTAAAATATCTGAAGTGGCATCATGATGTAGGCTTTATGATCGGTTGCAGTTATCTGAACGGCTACCGTTTTGCGGACAAGAAAGAATATAAAGATGTAATTATTGAAACAGCCAAGTCACTTTCTACTCGTTTTCGTCCGAACGCGGGCGTTATCCAGTCATGGGATGCTGATAGAGGCTGGCAGGGAACACGTGGATGGAAATGTCCGGTGATTATTGATAATATGATGAATCTCGAACTTTTATTTGAAGCAACCACTCTTTCCGGTGATTCTACTTTCTATAATATTGCAGTGAAACATGCTGATACAACGATGGCTCACCATTTCCGACCGGATAATAGTTGCTACCATGTGGTAGATTACGATCCGGAGACAGGTGAAGTGCGTAAGAGACAAACTGCGCAGGGATATGCGGACGAATCGGCTTGGGCGCGCGGACAAGCTTGGGCACTCTACGGATATACTACTTGCTATCGTTATACGAAAGACAAGAAATATCTCGACCAGGTACAAAAAGTATATAATTTTATATTTAATAATAAGAATATGCCGGAAGATCTCGTTCCTTATTGGGATTACGATGCTCCGAATATTCCGAACGAACCGCGTGATGCTTCTGCTGCCGCTTGTACAGCTTCTGCTCTTTACGAACTGGATGGCTACCTGCCGGGTAATCACTATAAGGAAACCGCTGATAAGATTATGGAAAGTTTAGGCTCGCCTGCTTATCGTGCGAAGGTTGGAACAAATGGAAACTTCATCCTGATGCATTCAGTAGGTAGTATTCCTCACGGTCAGGAAATCGATGTCCCTCTGAACTATGCTGACTACTACTTCCTGGAAGGACTGATGCGTAAAAGAGATTTGGAAAAGAAATAAGGAATAAGAAATAAGGAATAAGAAATAACAAAAAATAATGAACGGTAAACAGTGAACGATGAATACTCTACAGATTCTAACGTAACATGTTTACCGTTTATCATTCAGCATTGATTGTTTATTATTCCCCTCTTATCATTTATCACTAACCTGTTTAAATCATTTATCGTAAACTATCATGAACAAACCTATTAACCTCCTTGTAGGAGGCCTGACACTGTTTGTTGCACAGGGTTGCAAGGCTCCGAAGCAAGTGACCCAACAAGCTGAACATCCCAATATAATCTATGTATTTCCCGATCAATACCGTAATCAGGCGATGGGCTTTTGGAACCAGGACGGATTCCGGGATAAAGTAAATTTTAAAGGAGATCCCGTGCATACTCCCAACTTGGATGCGTTTGCGCGTGAATCGATGGTACTGTCGTCTGCACAGAGTAACTGTCCGTTGAGTAGCCCTCATCGTGGAATGTTATTGACCGGTATGTACCCGAATAAAAGCGGTGTGCCATTGAATTGTAACTCCACACGTCCGATCAGTTCCTTACGCGAAGATGCGGAATGTATTGGCGATGTATTCAGTAAAGCAGGTTACGATTGTGCCTATTTCGGCAAACTTCATGCTGACTTCCCAACTCCGAACGATCCCGAACATCCGGGCCAATATGTGGAAGAGAAACGTCCGGCATGGGATGCTTATACTCCGAAAGAACGTCGTCATGGTTTTAATTACTGGTATTCTTATGGTACATTTGATGAGCACAAGAACCCGCATTATTGGGATACAGACGGCAAGAGACACGATCCGAAAGAGTGGTCGCCCCTGCATGAGGCAGGTAAAGTCATTTCTTATCTGAAAAATGAGGGCAACGTACGTGATACCAAGAAACCGTTCTTTATTATGGTAGGTATGAATCCCCCTCACAGTCCGTACCGTTCTTTGAATGACTGTGAAGAACAGGATTTCAATCTTTATAAAGACCAGCCTCTGGATAGTCTGTTGATTCGTCCGAATGTCGATTTAAAAATGAAGAAGGCAGCATCCGCCCGCTATTATTTCGCTTCCGTAACAGGTGTAGACCGTGCTTTCGGTCAGATTCTGGAAACATTGAAAGCGATGGGATTAGATAAGAACACAGTTGTCATCTTTGCTTCCGATCATGGTGAAACGATGTGTAGCCAGCGCACTGATGATCCGAAGAATTCCCCTTATTCCGAATCTATGAATATTCCGTTCCTGGTTCGTTTCCCCGGTAAGATTCAGCCGAGGGTGGATGATTTATTGCTTTCTGCTCCTGATATTATGCCTACGGTACTTGGCCTGTGCGGGCTGGGTGATTCTATTCCGGCAGAAGTGCAGGGGCGTAATTTTGCTCCTCTTTTCTTCGATGAAAAGGCGGAAATCGTTCGCCCTACCGGTGCGTTGTATATCCAGAATATAGATGGTGATAAAGATGAAAATGGATTGGTACAGACTTATTTTCCTTCCTCAAGAGGTATCAAGACCGCTCAATATACGTTGGCTTTATATATCGACCGTGATACGAAGCAATTGAAGAAAAGCCTTTTATTCGATGATGTAAAAGATCCATATCAACTGCATAACTTGCCTTTGGAAGAAAATAAGGAAATTGTGGTACAACTTTGCGGTGAAATGGGAGCTATGTTGAAGGAGATTAACGATCCCTGGTATACGGAAAAGATTCTGTCGGATCGGATTCCTTATTAACGATTTATGTATTCTTAATATAATCATTTAGGCACAGATTACACGGATTTCACGGTCTTTAGTGTTGTCATTGTTGCAAAGTAGCCGCATTCATCCGTGTAATCCGTGCCTAAAAAAGATAACAATTCAGTAATGAAAAGTAGTTGTTTTATAATATTATTCCTTTTGGGAATCATTCCTTCAACTTTCGCTCAACTCATCGGATTTGAAGAGGAAGTACCCGAAGCATTTAAAGTTTCCGGAAAGGGAGAAGTGAAAATCTCTTCTCTTTTTTACAAAGAGGGTGAAAGTAGTCTGGAATGGGACTTTCAACCCGGTTCTACGCTGGATGTTCAAATTGCTCCTTTATCGTTGAATACGAGAAACGAGAAGCAGTTCGGCATTACCTTGTGGATTTATAATGAGAAACCACAGCAGGATTCCATTCGTTTTGAGTTTCTGAATAAGGAGGGAGAAGTCTCTTATTGGTTCTCTTATCGTTTGCAGGCAGCAGGTTGGCGGGCTTGCTGGATCTCTTTTGAGTATATGCAGGGAGATAAGAAAGATAAGAAGATCGTAGCTTATCGGCTGGTTGCCCCGCAACGGAAGGGGCGTATCTTTCTTGACCGTCTGATTTTCCCGGAAAAGAAAATGAATCTTCGTACCACCCCCGATCAGCAGTTGCCTACTAATAATGGATTGTCTAATCGTGACCTGTGGCATTGGTGTCTCGTGTGGAAATGGGAACAACAGTCGTATGATATTCCTCTGCCTTCTAAATTAACAAGCGAGCAAAAGAAGGAACTGAAGACTATCGAACAACGTTTGACAGATTTTTTGGAAGTAAAGAAGGCACCCCAAGGAGCGATTAATGCTGCCTATAAGACATTTGAGAAGGCTGCAATTAGTCCGTCCATCGCCGGAACGGGATTTATAGGAACCCCTATTGTTGCTCCTGATGAACAGGACAAGAAGAAAGGGGAAATGTCATGGAATGATATTGAAACAATGCTTTCCGGTTTTGCTTATGATGCTTATTATAATCAGAACGAAACGTCAAAGAAGAATTATTTTACCGTATTCGATTATGCTATTGACCAGGGATTTGCATATGGTAGCGGTATGGGTACCAATCACCATTATGGATATCAGGTGCGTAAGATATATACGACTGCCTGGCTGATGCGCGATGCAATCTACAAACATTCTCATCGGGAAGCTTATCTTTCCACATTGCGTTTTTGGGCTGCTTTGCAGGAAACTCGTCAGCCATGCTCTCCAACACGTGATGAATTGTTGGATTCCTGGCATACATTATTGATGGCGAAATTTATCTCTGCTATGATGTTTCCCGATGCAAGAGAACAGGCGCGAGCTTTGAGCGGCTTGTCACGTTGGTTATCTTCTTCTTTGCGTTATACTCCGGGAACGATCGGTGGTATAAAGGTAGACGGTACGACTTTTCATCATGGCGGTTTCTATCCGGGATATACCACTGGAGTACTTGCGACTGTAGGAGAATATATTGCATTTACCAATGGTACAAGTTTTGAACTGACCGAAGATGCGCGCAAACACATGAAATCAGCCTTTATTGCTATGCGCAATTACTGCAATTTTTATGAATGGGGTATCGGAATCAGTGGCCGTCATCCTTTTGGAGGGAAGATGGGAAGCGATGATATCGAAGCATTTGCCAATATCGCTTTATCCGGCGATTTGTCCGGTCAGGGAAATACGTTTGATCGTGGTCTGGCTGCCGATTATTTACGTCTGATACGCAATAGTGATACTCCGAATGCGCGTTTCTTCAAGAAGGAAGGTATTCAACCGGCACAGGCTCCACAGGGATTCTTCGTTTACAACTATGGTTCGGCAGGCATTTTCCGTCGTGCGGACTGGATGGTGACATTGAAAGGGTATACTACTGACGTATGGGGCTCTGAAATTTATACGAAAGATAACCGTTACGGACGTTATCAGAGTTATGGCTCCGTGCAGATTATGGGGAAAGGAAATCCCGTGTCACGTGCCGGAAGCGGCTTTGTGCAGGAGGGATGGGACTGGAACCGTTTGCCGGGTACAACTACCATTCATTTGCCTTTCGACTTGCTTGATAGCCCATTGAAAGGAACGACTATGGCACGCTCCAAAGAGAATTTCTCCGGAAGCAGTTCTTTAGATGGTAAAAATGGAATGTTCGCTATGAAATTGGCAGAACGGGATTATGAGAACTTCACACCGGACTTTGTAGCTCGTAAATCCGTTTTCTGTTTTGATAACCGGATGGTTTGCCTGGGAACAGGTATTTCGAACTCCAATGCGGATTATCCTACGGAAACGACTCTTTTCCAGACAAAATATAATGGTAAGGAGCCCAAAGTAGGAGAGGATAACTATTGGCTTCATGATGGTTATGACAATTATTATCATGTAGTGGATGGAACCGTTCGCTCACAGGTGGCAGAACAGGAATCACGGCACGAAAAGACGCGTGAAGTAACTAAGGGAAAATTCTCTTCTGCCTGGATAGAACATGGCAAGGCGCCGAAAGAGGGGACTTATGAATATATGATATTGATACAGCCTTCAGCTTCCGATCTCGACGAATTGCGTAAAACTCCTGCATACGAGGTGCTGCAACGCGATCAGACAGCTCACGTTGTTTATGATAAAAAGACAGGTATCACGGCCTATGCTGCTTTTGAAGCTTATCAGCCTGTCGCTGATAAAGTGTTTGTCGCTATTCCTACGGAAACAATGGTGATGTATGCAAAGGAATCTGATAAGGGTATCCGTTTAAGTGTCTGTGATCCGAATCTGAATATAGAAGAGAAGACGTATACAACGAAAGAACCCAGCCGTCCTATTGCTAAGGAGATACGGCTTAAAGGACATTGGAGATTGACAAGCCCGATGGAAAATGTCCGGTTGGAACAGCAGGGAACCCAGACCGTACTGATGGTAACTTGTCAGCATGGACGGCCGGTTGAAATGCTCATGGAAAATAAATAATTAGTGAATAAGATAAGAGAAAATAAGAATTTAAAGAGAGGGTATTAGTTATCATGTTTCTATGAAAAAAAGAAGACCGGTTCGTGGTGAGCCGGTCTTCTTTGTATTTACAAGGTGCGTTGAGCACTTTCTTTTTTTGTTACTTATTCAGTCTCCATTCGAAACCGTCTTTGGTATCTTTGATTTCAAATCCGAGTGCTGTCAGTGTGTTGCGGATCTCGTCGGAAGTAGCCCAGTCTTTGTTGGCTTTCGCTTTCATACGTTGTTCCAGTAGCATATCTACTACCTTGCCGTAAGCTGCTTCACGACCATCTGAAGAGCCTTTTTCTTCTTTCAATCCCATGATGTCGAAACAGAATAGATGGAATGTTTCTTTCAGGTCTTTCAGGTCTTCGGCGGAGATGGTGGCATTGCCGGCAATGATATTGTTTATAATGCGGGCACCTTCGAAAAGCTGTGCGATGACAATCGGTGTATTCAAGTCGTCATTCATTGCTTCATAGCATTTAGCGCGCAGTTCTTTCACGTTGATTCCCTCTGAAGTTGCCGGTGCGGGAGTAATCTTATCCAATGCGTCAATGGCTTCCATCAGACGTTGCAGCCCTTTTTCGGATGCTTGCAGTGCTTCATTGCTAAAGTCTACCGTGCTGCGGTAATGAGCTTGCAGGATGAAGAAACGGATTGTCATTGGTGTGTAGGCTTGCGCCAGCAGCTTATGAGTACCGGTGAAGAATTCGTCCAGCGTGATGAAGTTGCCAAGTGATTTACCCATCTTGGTTCCGTTGATGGTAATCATGTTGTTGTGCATCCAGTAGTGAACCATGTCATCACCTTGTGAGGCTACCGATTGTGCGATTTCACATTCGTGGTGAGGGAAAATCAAGTCCATTCCTCCTCCGTGAATATCGAAGTGTTCACCTAGGTATTTGCGTCCCATAGCGGTACATTCCGCGTGCCATCCGGGGAAACCGTCGCTCCATGGAGACGGCCAGCGCATGATATGTTCAGGTTGTGCCTTTTTCCAAAGGGCGAAGTCGGCGGGATTGCGTTTTTCGCTTTGTCCGTCGAGGTCACGGGTGGTATTCAATACGTCGTCCAGATTACGTCCGGAAAGTTTTCCGTAATGGTGATCTTTGTTGTATTTGGCTACATCGAAATAAACGGAGCCTTCGCTTTCATAGGCGTATCCGGCATCCAAAATCTTCTGTACCAGTTGGATTTGTTCAATGATATGTCCTGAAGCATGTGGCTCGATGCTCGGAGAAAGTACATTCAGTGCTTCCATTGCTTTGTGGTAACGGTTCAGGAAATACTGGACAACCTCCATTGGTTCCAGCTCTTCCAGGCGTGCTTTCTTGGCAATCTTGTCTTCTCCGTCATCGGCATCATGTTCCAGATGACCTACGTCGGTAATATTTCGTACGTAGCGTACTTTATATCCTAGGTGGGTGAGATAGCGGAATAATACGTCAAAAGTAATAGCCGGACGGGCATGTCCTAAATGGGCATCTCCGTAAACAGTCGGTCCGCACACATACATGCCTACATGAGGCGCATGAAGCGGTACAAACAACTCTTTCTTTCTATCTAAGGTGTTGTAAATGGTAAGTTGATGTTCCATAACATTTTATATTTGTTTTATTGGAATCGCAAAGTTAGTATAAAATCTGAATATGCGCTCTATCTTTGATGAGTTGATTTTAAGTGTCGGGTCGTTTTTACCAGTAATGTGATTTGTTTCCCGGTATGAAACTAACAGTTTCACACCGAGGAACCAATAGTTTCATTCCTTGAAACCAAAGGTTTCTCACCGAGAAACTAAAACTCTGCCGGCATGTCAGTAGATGTTTGGCTATTGTTGACTGCAAAACTTATTGATTGCTTCTGCTACACCGTCCTCTTCGTTACTCAGGGTGATGTAATCTGCTGCTTTCTTTACAGGTTCTTGAGCATTTCCCATGGCAATCCCCAGTCCTGCAAACTTAATCATGGACAGGTCATTATATCCATCACCTATGGCTATAACTTCTTCACGTGCTACTCCTATTTCTTTTAACAGGACGGCCAGAGAAAGAGCTTTGTCGATACCTTGAGGGACTAATTCGAGAAAATAGGGTTCTGAACGGAAAACGTTAATATGTCCTTGTAGCCGGAGACTAAGTTCTGCTTCAAGCGGAATGAGTTTATCTGCGTCTCCCACGATGAGGCATTTGGCTACAGGAAGCGTGATCTCTGTGAGGAAGTCGTTTGTTTCTCGTACTGCCATTTTATTGAGAAAGGCCTCTTTCTGTACGTATGGGTCTTGAGAGTTTTCTGTTATTATATCTGCTCCGTCATAGGTTAATATACTTAGTTGGTGGGTACGGGCACATTCGTAGAGTATCGGAACAACTTCATTAGGTAACACATTTTCATATACCATCTCTTTTGTTTCCCAATTGATAATTTCACCTCCGTTATAGGAAAGGATGAAACCTCCAAATTCATTCATCCGTAATTCGTTGGCTAATGGTACAATACCATAAGTAGGTCGTCCGGAAGCTAATACGAGTCGTATTCCTTGCTCTTGTATACGTATTAGGGTTTCCCTGTTGCGGGGAGTGATTTCTTTTCTAGAATTGGTGAGTGTGCCGTCAAGGTCGAGCACGATAAGTTTGTATTTCATGTAGCGTTGTTTTGGGTGCAAAGATAGATTAAAAAAGTTTTTCCGCAAGGTGGTGGGGGAAAAGATATGGCTTTAGCTGAAATTGCACTATGATAGTGCAATTTGTTTTGCTATTTGCACTGTTATAGTGCAAATAATCGTATTCAAGCCAGCCGTTGTTTGTTCGACTTGGCAGATGCTTTTGTAAAGATTGGGGCAAATGCCTGTTTATTGAAGAAATTTATAAATATAAAAATTAGTCGGAAGAGCTTAATTTAATTTACGATTATCATTCAGAGTTGAATATTGTTTTTACAGGTCCATCTGTATTGGATATTAATAAAGGAGATTCTGATTTGAGTCTTCGCGGTGTCATGTATCAAATGTAGGGACTTTCTTTTTTGAACCAGACCCGCATCTTTTCGGATGTAATAGCTTCTCCTGTTTTTGATTTCTTGATTGATGATATGACATTTGAGGTGGGGGAAAGAAAAAAGGGACAAAAGCAAATTCAGGATGTACAGAAAGGATTTGTGGTGAAGGATGATGTTGAGAGAGGCTTTATGAATGTGGTGCCGTTGTGGCAGTTTGGGATGGGATGTTAAAATAAATTTATGATAATATAAAAATGAGGGTGTCCGAAAATGAAGTGACACCCTCTTTTTTAGTTAACTATAAAGGCTATTTATCTATTTTGCATTCCGTAATCTGTATATGGAGCTTTTAAACTATAGTCTCCTGTACTAAAATCTGTTGCATTGAATGGATTTTCGGTAAGGTAGGTTAATTGATCTGTAGTGGGATTACTCGGTCTACTAGTGGAGGCCGATGGAAAATTAACCCATTTTCCAGAACCTGCAAGGCCAAAAGCTATATTTTCCTGAACATCAAATGTTGGATTACTACCAGCTTTATATACAGCGCATAAGTTGGAACTTAAAGCAGATGAAGGATCTCCGTAGAAAGCATTCTTTTTAATTGTTATGGACTGTGCGTCATATACTTTTAAATGATAATTGGCTCCAACAAAATTGATAATTGTGTTGTTTTGTAACAGAACTTTTATAGATTGTTGATCAGGGGATTGGGCAGTACCATTTGTCCATCCGAAAATCTGTCCTTTTATAGCAACTGGGTTGTAGATTAGATTATTATCCATTGTTAGCTTCTGAAAAGCGTCCATATTAGATGTTTTTCCAAGATTGAATAGTACAATACTAGTATCAGTAGTTCCGGTTTTAGCGGGAGCATTCAATAAGAAACGATTATTTTTCAAATGTATAGTATTAATTCCAAATGTGAGGGAATTGCCGCTGGAAGTAACAAATAAATTCTTTTGCATCTCTGTTATTTCACAATCTTCAATAGATAAATTATTGAAACTTTCAGTTGCACTCGCGTTATTGAATAGATATGTTGCATTTGAAGCACCATTAATCTGGCTCATATCGATATGTAGATTCTTGAAGATAAGCTTTCCACTTATCAAGTTCCAACATAATTTTGGCTGTAACGTTGGTTTGCTATCACTGTATCGCCCTATAATGACAATCTCTGCATTGATTTTGGCAATTTTGTCTACAATGAAGTTGTATTCTCCATTTTCTAAAAATAGTAAGACCTTAGCACCTGCTTTTTGGGATATGTCATTCATTAAGTTAAGTTCTTCAGTCATATCTGCCGCTTTGTATAAGATAGGAGTACCATAATCATTCTTATTAACTTTTAGATCTCCGATTTCGATGTCTTGCCCATTATTGTATAAGGTATAATAGTCAATCCGTGTTTCTGCTTCTCCGAGTTCTACCTGTATTTTTGCAATGGCAGCATACGATCCTGAAGTAGCGAGAATAGACACATCTTTTGTATTATCAGCAACAGCACGCGATAAAGTCTTTGTTGTTGCAGGAGCTTTTATTGTCAATGTACCTTCATCATTATCACCGGACGGTTCTGATAAAGTCGCTTCCCAACCTTCGGGAGCAGTAATGATATAAGATTCTACACCCTTCATGTGTACAATGAAATCTTTCGTAGATCCTGCTGCGATTCTTTGTACACCTACAATACTTTCATCAAACTTGCAGTAGAAGTTGCTGATGATAGGGATAGATAACTTTGTGCCATCTCTTAATTCAATATTAAAGCTGTTGCCAACCTTTTCTACAGAGTTGAAGAATTTATCTTTTACGGCTTCCCCGTCAGTAGCTTTTACAGGGTTGCCTGCAGAGTCTTTCACATTTTCATAAGTAGTACCGTCGTAGCTGACTTGCCAGTATCCTGTTTCTGCATCGATCTGGAAAAGAGGAGTCTTTCCATTTTCTGCAGTTGCTTTTATAGGATTTCCACTTTTATCTTTCAGTTGTGTAAAAGTGACTCCGTTGTCATAGCTGACGGTCCAATAGCCATCGTTATCAATCCCCATTTGTGGAATCAAGGCACCAGCTCCGGTTTCCTCAACGAGTTTGAGTGTTTTGCCGTTGCTTAATGTTATTGTATATATACCATCCTTTAATTCAATATCAGTAATGGTAGCGCCTTCCTTGCAAAGTTCGCGTACAGCTTCAATGTTCCAGTTCAAATCTTGAACGGTTTTTTCAAGGGCGGTAACACGAGTCTTTAAATCGTTAACGTCGTCCCACAAGTCGTCTGTCTTATTACATCCTATCAGACATAAAGTCAGTAACATACATACGTACCAAAGTTTCTTCATAATTGTATTTTGTTTTTAAAGTTATTACTGGAGTGAATTTAACCAAGCCGGAACTGCACCTAAACGTTTGCGCAATTGGGCTTCGTAAAGTGAATATGGAGTGACTGTTTTACCTTGTTCCTCATTCAATTTCATTTGGCTTTCATTGAAGTTAATGCTTCCGCCATGATAGCCAACTACGATTGGGGGAAGGAATTTCCACCAAAGAGAATTACTATCCCACCAAATAAATGGAGAATCTGTGACATTATTCTTTGCGTTAAAGTTCCATAAAGTCAGATCGGCTAAATGATTAGGCATTTGATTATAATCACCCCCTTGGCGGAATCTCATAAAACCACCTGTACAACGGTCAATCAATGTAGCACGAGGTTGTGTTGCGTGAGACTCAAAACAAGCATCGGTTCCCCAGTCTACATTCCAAAGTACAGCACCTATACTTTGCTTGGAAACGCCACATGCATGATATTGTCCTGCTCCTTGTTCATATACATTTCTGTTGTCTATAAGGAATCCATTTGACTTATCTGTCACTTTACCTATAAATACACGTGATGAGGCTTGCGAACGAATGGCTGCATGTCCGCGGTTACCATCAATGATTACGTCGTATACTGATACGTTCGAACTATTAACGATAGAACTAGCTTCACTGACGCTACGAAAACCTACACGGCGCATCCATGAATTTGTTAGACGGACTAGATTAATCGGTTTGTAGGCTCCATCGTCCTCCCATGAACCGTGATGGGTAAAGTCTACCTTGGCTTTTCCTTCAAAGGTCATATCTTCCACACCTACGTTTTCATAGTGGGGGTATTTTTGGATAGTCCATTTCCATTGTGAATCTACAGCGTGCATGATTGGTTCTTTGAAAGTGATAGTTTGTCCGTTGATCGCTGCTACTAAATGATAATCATAGACTTGTACACCATCATTATGTAGATTAGTCATGTTTGAAGTAGGTTGATAAGGTGATAACTCAGTTTTGATAAGTTCCGGACTATTATCCACCAATTGTAAACATACCCAATCTCCAACTTTAATGCCTGTGGTGGAGGCTACTTCTACGGAGAAAGTTCCCTTATCGGCATTTCCTGTAACTTCAGTAAGCTGGGATAGTCCGCTATTATGCTTGATTTCCAGCATTACCGGCGAAGAATACATGACATTTGGATCTTTCGGTTGGTTGGGAGCATCCATTTTTATAATGGTTTGGTCGCGTCCGTCACCTTTTAGAATAACTCCTCCCATTAATAACTGGATTGTTTGTGATTGTCCATCTACATCGTCAGCTGCTGTATGTAAGATGTATTCTCCTTTGGGGAAATAAATTATAGCTTTGGCATTATCCACTTTAGAACCGATTTTAGCTAATATTTTAGTCAGAGCTTCTCGGTCAGACTTATTATCATTGGGAATAGCACCGTAATCTTTTACATTATATACTGTGTAACCTAAAGACCATACATCAGGGGGAGCAACTTCGCCATGCTTATAACCTGCATAGGAGAAATCAAGCAATAGATTGTCGGCTTCTCCCAAATTGTATTTATTCCATGCATCACATGCATTGGCATCATAACCTGTTGTCAGTAGTTGTACTTTGAGAGGTACTATACGAATATAGTTTTTGGAAGAAGTAATGATGATATTGATTATTTCTTCTTTATTCTCTATGTCGTTTGCCTTAGGAGAAGTAACAGATAGTTCATTGTCTTTTAAGATAATATTCCATCCTTTAGGAGCTTTTATTACAGCTTCTGTTACATCTTGTTGTTCTACCTCATAAAGACGTGTTTCGTTTAGTGGGAAAATTTGCATATCTTCCATTCCTTTTACCTTTAAGTAGAAAGTATCGATCACTTGAAGTTCAATGGTTTTGTCTGCATAGGTAACTGTAAGCTTTTTGGAAGTTGTGTTATATTCCACTTTGTCAAAGATCGAATTTTTACCAGCACTTTCAATGGCTTTTATTTTACTGCCATCGTTGTTGGTTAAGTTCTGATATGTTTTTCCATTATCATAGCTTATCAGCCAGTAACCATTTGCATCTATCTTTAGCTTGGGAGATTGAATGGGAGTGGCAGGTTTACTGGGATCACTAGGCTTACTGGTTGGAATGGCATATATTTTATTGCCATTAACGTCCTTCAAAGGCATATAAGTAGCACCTCCGTCTATGCTATAAATCCAATAGCCTTCATTATCTACAGATAAAGAGGGTACTAGTGCATTGACGGCTTCTCCACTCATAACGGTAATACTTTTTCCATCGCTTAATTCTACAGTATAGCCATTTTTGATGGGAGTGATACCCACAATGACTGGATCATTCAATAAGTACTGTAAACTTTCGATAGAGGTGTTCAATTGATTGGCTGTCTCTTCCAATATTTGGACGCGATTCTTAAGCGAATCAATTTCAGAACGCAGGTCATCCGTTTCTTGGCAAGATTGCAGAACGAATAACATGCTGCAAATACCAAATAGTAATAGGTAGGTAATGCTCCTGTTTTTCATACATTTATTATTTCGGGTTATTTATAATTTTCACAGTGGCAAAGATAACCGGATAAAATAAGAGTATATGGATAAAAAAATTCAGGAATACGATGAAATAATACATTTTACGTATCTCTGTGATAGATTGAGGCTTTATGTATTATTAGAGTAAGTCTACCCATTGCTCATTGCTTAATATAGGCAATGATTCACTGTCGGCAACAAATGTTTCCGCCAGTTTTCGTTTCTCATCTTGCAGATGCAGAATCTTTTCCTCAATGCTGTTTTGTGTAATGAAGCGATAGGCAATCACTTGTTTGTCCTGACCGATGCGATGGGCACGGGCGATCGCTTGCGATTCGGCGGCAGGATTCCACCAGGGATCTATGATAAATACATAGTCGGCTTGCGTAAGATTGAGGCCCACACCTCCTGCTTTTAGTGAAATAAGGAATGCTTGAACATCTTTTTGTTCGGTGAAATGAGCAATTTCGGAGGGCCGATTGTTGGTTGCTCCTGTTAATAGGGCATATTTCCAACTCCGTTCTCGGAAAGCTTCGGCCAGTAGCTCCAGATGTCTGACGAATGAAGAGAAAATCAGGACCTTGTGGCCTTCACTTTGTAATGTATCGAATGTTTCGATTATCTGTGCGGTTTTTCCGGATGTTCCGGTATAATCAGGAAGAATGAGTTGCGGATGACAAGAGAGTTGTCGTAAACGCAAAATGCCATTTAGTACACTGAATGAATGGAGCCTGTTCGTACTTTGAGAGTGCTGGAGAAGTATGTTTCGCAGGCTGTTTTTCTCCTGTTCGTAATACGTGTTCTGCTCTTCAGTCATGTCACAGTAGATTGTTTCTTCGGTAAGTTCAGGAAGTTCCGGAGCTACCTCTTTCTTGCTTCTGCGGAGGATGAATGGGGCAATCAGTTGTTGTAACTGCACTTGTATGCGGGTGTTTCCCTGACGAATCGGCATTATGAACTGTTTTTGGAATGCGCTTTCCGTTCCCAGTAAGTTCGGTTGTATAAAATGAAATTGAGCCCACAGGTCCTTTAATGAATTTTCGATAGGAGTACCTGTCAGTACAAGCCGGTGTTTGCTTTGCAGTTGAATTGCCGACCGGAAGGTGAGCGATTCGCTATTCTTGATATTCTGACTTTCATCGAGCACGATGTATTCGAAACGGTAAGAACAGAGTGTATCAATGTTGTTTCTCATCATGCCATACGTAGTAAAGATCAAGTGAAAATGACCGAAGAATTTTTCCGGACGTTCCTTGTCTATAACCACGGTATTGTTGTATTCCGCCATTGAGAGCCCTGTAAAACGTTTGGCTTCCCGTCGCCAGTTGTGAAGTAGCGATGTGGGGACCACGATCAGAGTAGCGGGTTGTTTGGGAGCGGATGGCTTATATATGTACTGCAGCAGGGTAAGAGTCTGAAGCGTCTTCCCGAGTCCCATGTCATCTGCCAGGCATCCGCCAAATCCTTGTTTATACAGGTGTACCATCCACGAGAATCCTTTCAGCTGATAGGGGCGTAACGTTGCTTTAAGCGTTCTCGGTGCGGAAACGTTACGTATTTGCAGCTTCGCCGGGAATTTTTTAAGTCCATCCTCACCTAAAGCTGTCTGTACGGCACCTATAAATGTATGTTTCAGACGAATTCCTTTTTCTGTTTGTACTCCCATCTCCAGTAAGTTCGCATATTTGCTGAACCACTCTTCAGGCAGGAGAATCATACGGCCGTCAGGTAACAAGTACTCCCTCTTTTCTTCAAGAATATGCTTGCGGAAACGTGAAAAAGGAATACGCAGATTACCGATAACAACAGTGATGTACAGTTCAAACCAGTCAACCTCATCGTCGCAACTTTGCTCGATACGTATCTCATCCAGACAATAAAACGCATTTTCTATATTACTGATAAGGTGAAAGGATTGCTGCAACATCTCCCGGTGATTGTTGATCCATTCGACAATTGTCTTCTCGGGAACTGCGGGAGATAGTCGAAAGTGCGTGCCATTGAATTGCTGCAGACCGGCATTCGTTAAGAGTAGGACAGCTTGTTCTTCCACTGTAATATTACGTCGGAAAAAGCCGATTTCACCGGATGTTTTCCGATAAATGATTTTCTTCATTTCATTAGCACTATCCGGTGTGAATGTCTGGTCTCCATAGCGGAAGGCAAGTTGTAATGCTTGTCCGTTGTATGTGACATCTTCGAATGAAAGAACTGCTTCACAGGCACATTCTTCTTCAATAATGTTCAAACCGTGAGTCTCGATATCGTGATAGCGTGCAATCGGAATAACGATGTTGTCTATGTATTTTTCAATCTGTGAAGCGTCCACGCTAATCGATCTTTTTTTGGTGAAAGGTAAGATACGTGCGCTTTCAATATGCGGAAAGAAGTATAACTCCATTCCTAATAATAGGGTGGCCGGCGAGGAGGTCAGTACAACCACAGGTTTTAACTCATTCAAAGAGAACGGTTGCCCTTCATAATAACACTGCAACTGATAACGGAATGTTTTACTGTCAACATGAAACGTTACGCGAATTTCTACGTCATGAGGGTTTATATGATAAGCATGATGGGCGTATAAGATTTTACTGCCCGCTTGTTTCTGATAAAAAGGCAGTCCGTTTTCCCGTATCAACACCAGCATCTCCAACAATTTCTTTTCGATAAACGGGCGAATATTGTTTTTAATTCGTTCCGGATCTTCGGATAGCTTATGTAGAAAGCGTGATACTGTTTTTTCACGGGAGTAGAGACCCATCAAATACTTTTCTGTATAGTATGAAGCGATATCTATAGCTTGTCTTTCCGCTTCGCTCATTATGCTCATAGCTTCCGGAGAGGCGTGAAACGCTTGCTCCACTAATTGCAAGGTACCATCGTTCAGCCTTTCCACAATATACGGAATCAGCAATATGCCGAGTATCGGATGCTCTGTGAAAACGATTATAACTTGTCCGTTAGTTGGTCTCTCTTTCATTCTCTTTTATGCTTTAACTGACAAAGATACGGGAAAATACTTAATTTTGCAGCATGATAGAGGAAAACAAACGCGTATTGCTTGGAATGAGTGGCGGTACAGATAGCTCTGTTGCTGCTATGCGATTGCTGGAAGCCGGTTATGAAGTAATCGGGGTAACCTTCCGTTTTTATGAATTGAATGGTTCGACAGAGTACCTGGAAGATGCCCGTAATTTAGCAGAACGTTTAGGAATACGGCATATAACATACGATGCCCGTGAAATATTTGCCCGGCAGATTATTGAATATTTTGTGCAGGAATACCTGGCAGGACGTACTCCGGTCCCCTGTACATTGTGCAATAATTACCTGAAATGGCCTTTGCTTGCTAAAATTGCCGATGAAATGGGGATTTTTTATATTGCTACCGGGCATTATGCGCAGAATATACAACTAAATAAAACTTTTTATATAACATATGCTGCCGACTCGGATAAAGATCAAACCTTCTTTTTATGGGGATTGAAACAGGATATTCTTAATAGGATGTTGTTGCCGATGGGCGATATTACGAAAGTTGAAGCCCGTGCTTGGGCTGCTGAACATGGCTTTCGAAAGGTGGCAACCAAAAAGGATAGTATCGGTGTTTGTTTTTGTCCGATGGACTATCGGACCTTTTTAAAAGACTGGTTAGTCAGAAATGGTCAGACATCAATCAGCAATAACCAGACATCGGCCGGTGATAAACAAGCCTGGTCTGACAGAATCAGAAGAGGACGATTTGTCGATGAAAAGGGGAATTTTATTGCCTGGCATGAGGGCCATCCCTTTTATACTATTGGGCAGAGGCGCGGCTTAGGCATTCATCTGAATCGTCCTGTTTTTGTGAAAGAGATTGATCCGGAAAAGAATGAAGTGGTGTTGGCTTCTCTTTCATCGTTGGAAAAAACGGAAATGTGGTTGAAAGATTGGAATATTGTAAATCAGGAGCGTACTTTAGGACGCTCTGACATAATTGTGAAGATACGGTATCGCAAGCAGGAGAACCATGGTACGGTTACCATCACACCGGATCGCTTACTGCACGTGCAGCTGCACGAACCGCTAACTGCCATTGCTCCGGGACAGGCGGCTGCGTTCTATGGAGACGGATTACTATTAGGAGGAGGAATCATAGTCAACGCCCGGTAATTTTATATATAGGGAAGATAAACGCTCTGACGAGAGTGCGTTAAAACCAAACTTAGCTTGCTAATTGACATAACTTAGGCACGGATTATGCGAATTACAAGGAATTGGAGAGTTGTGTTGACACACCCTCCTTGTACAAGTATCTTTGTAATAGAGAAAACTTGTGGTGGCTATGTTTTGGCTTTTGGTTATTCTTCCGAATGAGTACTATTATTCAGCACCAGCATTGTTTCTATATATTCGCGTGTATTGCTTAATCTGGGGACTTTGTGTTGCCCTCCCAGTTTCCCTTTCTGCGCCAGCCAGTCATGGAACAATCCCTGACGGGCAACGATTACTTCCAATGGTTGCAAAGCAATATCTTTCCATCGTTTGGCTTCATAGTCAGAGTTAACCTCTTTCAGCGTAGCGTCAAGTATCGCGGCGAACTTTTCTACCGAATCCGGCATTTTGGCAAATTCTATTAACCACTGGTGCCTGCATTTTGCGTTCTTATCCATAAACACCGGCGCCGCAGAGTATTCGCAAATTTGTGCTCCAGTCTCGGCACAAGCCTTTGCCAAGCCTTTTTCAGCATTATCAACAATCAGTTCTTCACCAAATGCATTGATGAAATGCTTCGTTCTTCCCGTGATGACAAACTTATAGGGATTCTTGCTGGTAAACTTCACTGTATCACCAATCATGTATCTCCACAAACCACAGGAAGTAGAAATAACCATTGCATAGTTCTTGTTGAGCTCGACTTCTTCAAGACAATAAACCCGTGGATTTTCTTTTCCCACTTCCTCCAACGGAACAAATTCGTAGAAAATCCCATAGTCGATCATTAATAACATGGCAGGATCGGAAAGGTCGTTCTGGGTTCCGAAATATCCTTCCGAAGCATTGTAGGTCTCTACATAATGCATTTTAGGTGTTTTAATCACCTGTTTATATTGCTCACGATATGGCGTGAAAGCCACTCCACCGTGGAAGAAGACTTCCAGGTTAGGCCATACTTCTTCCAGAGCTTGCTTTCCTGTCTTTTCAAGGACACGTTTGATAAGTACCAGCATCCACGACGGTACGCCGGACAGACTTGTCACATTTACCGGAATGGTGCTGTTGGCGATTGCTTCTATCTTGGTTTCCCATTCGCTCATCAACGCAATTTTTTTGCTTGGTACACGAATGAAATTGATAAGCGGATTTACGTTTTGGATCAGAATAGCGGATAAATCTCCTACTAAACTATGATTGGAGTTGAGGTTCGGGCTATGGCTCCCTCCTAGAATCAGTCCCTTGCCAGAGAAGAAATGGCTATCCGGATTGATGCGGAAATAAAGAGCTGCCGCGTCTTTTCCTCCTCTGTAATGAATATCTTCCAAAGCTTCTTTGCTGACGGGAAGGAATTTACTTTTATCATTAGTCGTTCCGGAGGATTTTGCAAACCAGCGTATCTCCGATGGCCAAAGCAGATTCTGTTCCCCGGCTCGCAAACGTTCTACATACGGTTTGATTTCTTCGTATGTTTGGATAGGAACACGTTTACGGAAATCTTCATAGTTACGGATAGAGGAATAATCGTACTTTCTTCCCCATTCAGTTTGAGCGGCCTGGTGTATTAAGCGGCTTAACACACGATGCTGTATCTCACTAGCCTGACTAGCATATAAGTCTATTTGTTTTAAACGGGAATCGAAAGTCTTACTAATAATTTTTGTAATATTCATTTCTGCTTTAACATAATAATGTTTAGTCGTGCAAAAGTAACTTATTTATCTTTTTTTTCTATCTTTACGACGGAAATAATCGTTAAAAATAGACGAGTTTCATATAAATCCCGAGTTTTAGACTAAAAAATGCGACAATGAGAATTGGAATCTTAACATCCGGCGGGGACTGTCCCGGTATCAATGCCACGATTCGTGGCGTGTGCAAAACTGCCATCAATTATTACGGGATGGAAGTGGTAGGTATTCACAGCGGTTTTCAGGGCTTGCTGACTAAAGATGTCGAATCTATTACGGATAAGTCGCTTTCCGGTTTGCTCAATCTGGGTGGAACAATGTTAGGAACCTCTCGTGAGAAGCCTTTCAAAAAAGGTGGCGTTATCTCGGATGTTGACAAACCGTCTTTAATCCTTCAGAATATCCGGGAAATGGGACTCGATTGTGTCGTTTGTATCGGCGGAAATGGAACACAAAAGACTGCGGCGAAGTTCGCTGCGATGGGAGTGAATATCGTATCTGTGCCCAAAACTATTGATAATGATATTTGGGGTACAGACATCTCTTTTGGTTTCGACTCGGCAGTAAGTATTGCTACCGATGCTATCGACCGCTTACATTCCACCGCAAGTTCTCACAAAAGAGTGATGGTGATTGAAGTGATGGGGCATAAAGCGGGTTGGATTGCTTTGTATTCCGGTATGGCAGGAGGAGGAGATGTGATTCTTGTCCCCGAAATCGCTTATGACATTAAAAATATTGGTAATACGATTCTGGAGAGGCTGAAGAAGGGTAAACCTTATTCTATTGTAGTGGTAGCAGAAGGTATTCAGACTGACGGGCGCAAACGTGCTGCTGAATATATTGCGCAGGAGATTGAATATGAGACTGGTATAGAGACCCGTGAAACAGTTCTAGGGTATATTCAGCGTGGTGGTTCACCTACTCCTTTCGATCGTAATCTTTCTACCCGTATGGGCGGCCATGCGACAGAATTGATCGCCAATGGCGAATTCGGGCGTATGGTAGCTTTAAAAGGAGACGACATAGCATCTATCCCTCTTGAAGAAGTTGCAGGAAAACTGAAATTAGTTACTGAAGATCACGATTTGGTGATTCAGGGGCGTCGCATGGGGATTTGCTTTGGCTAGTCTCTGTCTCTGCGGTTTCTGTGGTAAGTTGTACCATAGAAATTTCATTATCGGGGATGTTTTCTTCTGAGACATTCTCCGGTTCTGTTGCAGTTACTGAATGTTGTGCTTTGATCTCTTCGATGGTTGACATAAATTCGGGCTCCTTTACTTTCCTTATAGCCATTTGGGCGGCATTCTGCTGAGACTCTTTCTTGGAATATCCCGTACCTGTTCCTGCCGGAAGCCCTTCAATGCGTACTTCGGTTTGGAAAACAGGATTGCTGTCATGATCGAGGAACTGCTCGATTAACTCAAAGGAAACCTTCATCTTGTTTTTTTGGCTCCACTCAATAAGTTTGGATTTGAAGTTGACCTCTTTTCGGGATATTTTATCCAGGTCGATGTAGTGGTTGATAATCCGTTGTTCCATAAACTGTTTGCAACGTTCATACCCCTGATCCAGATAAATAGCTCCGATAAATGCCTCAAAAGCATTTCCGTACATGTAACTGTTGTGAGAAGAAGAGCGGGTAGAATACTTTATGAGTTTGTCCAAACCGATTTCAACGGCCAACTTATTCAAAGTCTCCCGTTGTACGATCTTAGAACGTGTGTTGGTCAAGAAACCTTCCCTTTTCCCTTCAAAACGTTTATAGACAATATCTCCTACGATGGCGTCGAGGATGGCGTCACCTAAAAACTCCAGTCGTTCATTGTTGAGGGGACGTCCCTTGTCGGAGCGGACAGAAGTCGATTTGTGCAGGAGAGCCTGCTCATAAAGCTGGATATTGCGCGGGTAGAACCCGAGTATCCGGTAAAAACAAAGATAAGACTCTCTATCCTTGCGGAACAAGAGCCTTATCTTATCTATTTCATTACGTAACACGATATTACTCTGCGTATTTCTTGAAGATAACGCACGCATTGTGACCGCCAAATCCAAATGTATTGGACAGGGCAACATTAACTTCGCGTTTCTGTGCTTTATTGAACGTGAAATTAAGGTTATAGTCGATGTTCTCGTCGTTGTCACCTTCTTCGTGGTTGATAGTCGGAGGAACAATGCCGTTCTTGATAGCAAGGATACTTGCAATAGATTCTACCGCACCGGCAGCTCCCAGCAAGTGACCTGTCATTGATTTTGTTGAACTGATGTTCAACTCGAACGCATGATCACCGAATACTTCCTTGATTGCTTTTGCTTCTGAAATATCACCAACCGGAGTAGATGTACCGTGTACATTGATATAATCTACTTCTTTCGGATCCATTTCCGCATCTTCCAGTGCATTTCTCATCACTAATTTCGCTCCCAGACCTTCCGGATGAGAAGCTGTCAGGTGATGTGCATCTGCAGACATACCTACACCGGCAACTTCTGCATAGATTTTTGCACCGCGAGCTTTAGCGTGTTCCAGTTCTTCCAGGATCAGGCAACCGCCACCTTCGCCCATAACGAAGCCATCACGGCTTGCGCTAAACGGACGTGAAGCTTTAGAAGCTTCGTCGTTGCGTGTTGACAATGCGTGCATAGCGTTGAAACCGCCCACACCTGCCGGGAAGATCGCAGCTTCCGAACCACCGGATACAATCACGTTTGCTTTACCCAGACGAATCAGGTTGAAAGCATCTGCAATAGCATTGGTTGAAGTAGCACATGCTGAACAAGTCGCGTAGTTAGGACCATGGAAACCATACATGATAGAAATCTGTCCGGCTGCAATATCCGAAATCATCTTTGGAATGAAGAACGGATTAAATTTCGGACCCATTTCCTGACGAGTGTAGTAGTTGCCTACCTCTTCTTCAAATGTATGTATACCACCAATACCGGCGCCGAAAATAACACCGATTTTGTTCAAGTCTTCTTTCTCGACATCAAGACCGGAATCACTCACCGCTTCTTTGGCAACAGCGATGGCATATTGAGTATACAGGTCCATCTTTCTTGCTTCTTTGCGGTCTATGTATTTCGTTGCATCGAAGTTTTTCACTTCGCATGCGAATTGGGTCTTGAATAACGACGCATCAAAATGAGTAATAGGCCCTGCTCCACTAACCCCGTTCACAATGTTTTCCCAAAACTCGGGAACGCTGTTGCCAACGGGAGTAATGGCGCCAAGGCCTGTTACTACCACTCTTTTTAATTCCATATTGATGAAATCGAATTACTTAGCGTGTTCTTCGATATAAGATACAGCATCACCTACAGTACCAATCTTTTCTGCTTGGTCATCAGGAATAGAGATACCGAATTCTTTTTCGAATTCCATGATAAGTTCTACAGTGTCAAGAGAATCTGCTCCCAGGTCGTTAGTGAAGCTTGCTTCGGTTGTAACTTCTGATTCTTCTACGCCTAATTTATCAACGATAATCGCTTTTACTCTTGATGCAATTTCAGACATAACTTTAAGTTTTTAATTAATAATTAGTTTTATTTCTTTAAATTTGCGGTGCAAAGGAATGAATATTTATCGTTTTGCGCAAATATTTGACTAAATAAATGCAAAGTTTTGCACATTTTTCACTGTTTTGTGCATCGAATTTGAGAGTTATGAAGAAAAACATCGCAATTTTTGCTTCCGGTTCCGGTTCAAATGCCGAGAATATTATCCGGTATTTCCAAAAAAACGATTCCGTTCAGGTTTCGTTGGTGCTTTCTAATAAAAGTGATGCCTATGTTTTGGAACGTGCGCATCGTTTGGGAGTGCCTTCTAACGTGTTTCCAAAGGAGGACTGGATAGCCGGAGATGAAATATTGGCTATTTTGCAGGAGTATCGTATCGACTTTGTCGTACTGGCTGGCTTTCTGGTTCGTGTGCCTGACTTGCTTTTGCATGCTTATCCCGATAAAATTATAAATATACATCCTGCTCTTCTGCCGAAGTTCGGGGGAAGGGGAATGTATGGTGATCGGGTTCATGAAGCGGTAGTGGCTGCTGGTGAAAAGGAAAGCGGTATCACTATACATTATATAAATGAGCATTATGACGAAGGAAATGCAATCTTCCAGGCTACCTGTCCTGTTCTTCCGACAGATTCTCCGGATGATGTAGCCAAGAAAGTGCATGCCTTGGAATATGAACACTTCCCGCAAGTCATAGAGCAAGTATTACTTAATACTTAATTAAATAAGCTGTCTCTTCTCGTCGTAAAGGATAATCCCCGCGTAAGGTTTCGAATAGTTCCGGTTGATTTTTCAATCGGGTACTGTCTTCGACAGGATTATACATTTGGAGGATTGCTTCTTCATGGTTTTTGGCATGTATAATAGGAGAGGCCGGTGCCGGTGCATTTATATTATAATCACCTTCTATTTGGAAGAATTTGCAAATAGCATCCAGTGACATGCGTGTGGCGTTTGCTTTTCCATCGGCAGAATAACCCGCAATGTGGGGAGTGCCAATAAATACTTTTTCCAATAACTCACGGTTGATTTCCGGTTCATGTTCCCATACATCAATGATGGCATCCGAGATGGTCCGACTCTCCAAGGCTTTTAAAAGAGCATCAGTGTCAATGACCTCTCCTCGTGAAGTATTAATGATAACCGGTCTTTGTTTGAGTGACCGGAAGAAACTCTCATCTGCCAGGTGGAAGGTTTTATATTTCCCTTCCTTATATAAAGGTACGTGAAAGGTAATGATATCACATTCTTCTGCTATTTTATTTAGTGAGACGAACTGCTCTGTTCCTTCTTTTTCCTCCCGTGGCAAATCATTCAGTAAAACGCGCATACCAAAATTCCGGGCAACTTTAGCGACTTTACTCCCTACGTTTCCCACTCCTATGATTCCAATCGTCAGTTCGTTTAACTTTTTGTTTCTGCAAGATTTCCACACCAGAAGCGATGACTGTATATATTGGGCGACAGAAGCAGAGTTACATCCCGGAGCATTTGTCCATTCTATACCTGCATGTTTGCAATACTCTGTATCAATGTGATCGAAACCAATAGTTGCCGTCGCTATGAATCTCACCCGACTACCTTCCAATAAATCCCGGTTGCAATGTGTGCGGGTACGGACAATAAGTGCGTCTGCATCCCGTACGAGCTCCGGAGTGAAATCTTTCCCCGGTATATAAACCACCTCATCGGCTATTTTCTGAACCGCTTCTTTTATATAAGGTATTTTATTGTCGATAATAATTTTCATATACAATTCATCTTTTATACCCACAAAGGTAACAAATAAAAAAGTAAGAAACGGTTGCTTGTCTGAAAAATATTACATAGATTTGCCCTATTATATATCTATTAGCTAGTTAAGATTATGACATTTAGTAACCTTTGCAACGAGATTTTTTGGAAATCGACAACAGATTACCATGTAACAGATAGTGTGGATGCTCCGATGAACAATCCTTACGAGTTGAAAACTATTGAGTATTATTTGTATCTAAAGAACTGGATTGATGCTGTGCAATGGCATTTTGAGGATATTATCCGTGACCCGCAGATTGATCCGGTAGAAGCATTGGCTTTGAAAAGAAGAATTGATAAATCAAATCAGGATCGTACAGACTTGGTGGAATTAATTGATAGCTACTTCTTAGACAAATACAAAGAGGTAAAACCTCTCTCTGACGCAACGATCAATACAGAAAGTCCTGCATGGGCTATTGACCGCTTGTCAATTCTTGCATTGAAAATTTACCACATGCAGCAGGAAGTGGAACGTACGGATACCACAGAGGAACACCGTGCTCAATGTCAGGCTAAGCTGAATATTCTGCTGGAACAACGTAAAGACCTCTCTGCGGCTATTGAGCAGTTGTTGGCTGATATCGAAGCCGGGAGAAAGTATATGAAAGTATATAAACAGATGAAGATGTATAATGACCCGGCATTGAATCCGGTGCTTTATGCTAAAAAATAACGAATGGCGCGTATTCTCATTATTCGTTTTTCAGCTCTTGGCGATGTAGCCATGACAATTCCGGTAATACATTCGCTGGCTGTTCAATATCCGCAGCACGAAATAACAGTGTTAAGTCGTGCTGTATGGCAGCCGCTCTTTCAGGGGCTGCCTGCGAATGTAGGCTTTGTCGGAGCTGACTTAACAGGCAAACACAAGGGACTTTGGGGCTTGAATAGCCTTTATTCAGAATTGAAAGCCATGCATTTCGATTACATCGCAGATTTTCATCATGTGCTTCGTTCAAAATATTTATGTCTGCGATTCCGTCTTGCCAATAAACCGGTAGCTTCCATATGTAAGGGAAGGGCAGGTAAAAAGAAACTGGTTCGTCGTCACGATAAGGTGATGGAGAATCAGAAGAGTTCTTTTCGCCGTTATGCCGATGTGCTTGAGAAGCTCGGTTTGCCGGTTTTATTAAATTTTTCTTCTATTTATGGTGAAGGAAAAGGCAACTTTGCGGAGATAGAGCCAGTCACAGGACCTAAAGAAGATCAAAAATGGATTGGTATAGCTCCTTTTGCCAAACACAGAGGTAAAATTTATCCGTTAGAGTTACAGGAGCAAGTTATAGCACATTTTGCAGCTAATCCGCAAGTGAAAGTTTTTCTTTTTGGAGGTGGCAAAAACGAGCAGGAAGTGTTTGACGCATGGATTGCTAAATATCCTTCTGTTGTTTCAATGATAGGTAAGCTGAATATGCGTACCGAGCTGAATCTGATGAGTCATTTGGATGTGATGCTTTCGATGGATTCTGCCAATATGCATTTGGCATCCTTGGTCAATATTCCGGTTGTTTCTGTTTGGGGAGCAACTCATCCTTATGCTGGTTTTATGGGCTGGAAGCAATTGCCGGTCAATACCGTGCAGCTTGATTTATCATGTCGTCCCTGCTCTGTATATGGACAGAAGCCTTGCTGGCGTGGTGATTATGCCTGTTTAAGAGATATAAAGCCAGAACAGGTTATTGCAAAAATAGAAGGGATTGTCGGCTGATATTTGCAGGAATTCAATTTAGTTGTTTTTTGAGTCGAAAGAGCGTAGAATCAAATAATGATGGAAAAAGAGATACAATGAAAGAAAAAGGTACTGATAGATCTTACAAATTATGGTAGTCTAACAGCTGGTTTCGGACAGATTGCGGCCAACTATGCGGCCGCTTTTTCGTCTATGTCGGTAGAGGATCTTCATTTTGTATATTTGTTGAGACAGAAATATATGCAGGAATTTGGTCCGAATGTGACCTCTGTTCCGGTACGTCGTATCAATAAATTTTTCCCTTTTACTCTTCCTAAAGTAGATGTATGGCATGCGGTGAATCAGCAGCGGAAGTTGTTGCGTATTGCCGGTGGTACAAAGTTTATCTTTACTATACATGACTTTAATTTCTTAACGGAGAAAAAGCCTTGGAAGGCTAAAATGTATCTTCGCCGGATGCAGAATAAAGTCAATAAGGCCGCCGTAGTCACAACGATTTCTCATTATGTAGCAGATGTCATTCGCCAACATATAGATTTGAAGGGAAAAGAGATTCGAGTCATCTATAATGGGGTGGAAAGGATCGATATGTTGGAAGGAACCCAACCCTCTTTCGCAACGGGACGTCCCTTCTTTTTTACGATTGGACAAATCCGTAGAAAAAAGAATTTCCATCTTCTGGTTGACGTAATGCGCCATTTCCCGGAATATGATTTATATATTTGTGGGGATGCCCATTTCGCTTATGCTGAAGAAGTGCGTAGCTTGATTCGTGAGAAGCAAGTCACTAATGTGTTTTTGACAGATGTAATCACTCAAAGTGAAAAGATATGGCTGTATCGGAACTGTGAGGCGTTCCTGTTTCCTAGTGAAGGAGAAGGCTTTGGACTTCCTGTGGTGGAAGCTATGCAGTTTGGAAAGGCTGTATTTGCTGCTAATCGCACTAGTTTACCGGAAGTTTGTAATGGACATGCCATCATGTGGGAACATTTGGATGCAGAATCTATGGTGCAAAGTATCCGGGAACATTTGCCTGATTTCTATAAAGATGAAGAACGCTTGACCAGAATGAAAGAACATGCAGCTTCATTCAGTTATGAGAAGCATATACAAGCTTATCTTGATTTATATCGCGAGTTAGCTCAGTTGCGTTAATGTCGAAATTAATTGCTCGTATACCTTTTCTGGAGTGATTAATGCAAAACGTTCCTCATAAGTTAATGTCGCTTGTTGTTCCGGCGGAAGAATGTCGTCGGGACTAATTCCTCGGGCAAGTACGGAATTTACAGGTAACCACATTGATTTGGAAGCGCTTGGTGAATAAATAGCGAATGAAGGGATTTCGAGGGCTTGAGCAATGTGCCGGGCTCCTCCTTCGTTTCCGAAATAAAATGAGCAGTTGGCGCAAAGTGCGGCTAGCTGTCGTAATGAAGAGGCTTGTATGTCGATCTTGATGCGTTCCGGACATCCCAATTCCTTGTAGATATTTCTTGCATCTTCTTCTTCATACCCCGGTGCATAGTTGAAGATCATTTGTATGTCCTTGTATTCTTCCAATATTCTTTTAAGTGTGGCTATCATGAACTCCGTATTCCATTTTTTATGGAGGAGCTTAGTGGTGACTCCTATTAGGAATACAGGGCGCGCGAAATCTATCCCCTCCTTTTCCATATAATATCGAAAGTCTTTTTTCTCCTGGTCAGTGAGGTATAACCTGAATTCTTTTGTATATTGAATAGGCTTGATTTTCTCTAATGGCGCTGCAAGCAATAGGTTGCGTTCTACCATATCAATTGTCAGACTATTGCTGTAAGTGTCTGCCCGATAATTTAATAGGAAACGTGTATATCCCTTGATGCGCCCTATCCGGAAAGGAGTTTTTAATGAAAAAAGAGAGAAAAAAAGAGTCCGGATCGTAGAGCGCATATCGATGATGACATCGTATTTGTTTTGGTGCGTCACTTGCCATACTTTTTTTATGTAAGCAGTGAATGGTTTATTCTCATTCTTGTCAAATGTAATAACCTTATCTATGTCCGGATGACCCTCATAGAGCGATGCTATATTTTTATTAAGCACAAAATGTATTTCTGCATCGGGAAAACTTTTTTTCAGTGTACTGCACAATGCAACAGTTAGAATAGAGTCTCCTATTTGTCTAAATCGAATAATCAGAATTTTTTTGATTGGTTTCATGCTTAACTTCTTTATGCTTTTTTATCGTGCAAACATAGCTAAAAAAAAGCATTTATGTCTAAATATAAATGAAAAGAAAAAAGAAAAAACGGCTAAAGTTGTTCGCAACAGTACTTATATGTATAGAGAGTTAGCCAATCTTTGTGAGAAAAGAAAAAAATATAGTCGGAATATGCCTTAATTTCTTTATCTTTGCTCCATCTTTGTAATTAGTATTATATAGGAGAGTGTAATGAGAGTGATTGTAAATCCCAAGTACGCGCATCTGCAGAAGGAGATAGAAGAAATTCCAAGGTCCTTCCAGGAAAAAGGAGATGTGGTGTACGATGGGCGTAATGTTTTAAAACGAATTGGCTTGGGCAGTACTGATGTTGTGGTGAAGAGCTTTAAGAAGCCTCACATCATCAATCGTGTTGTATATTCGTTTTTCCGGCAATCAAAAGCAGAGCGTTCCTATATTTACTCTATGGAAATTCAACAACATGGTTTTGACACTCCGGAGCCAGTTGCTATGATCGAACAATTCCAGAGTGGCCTTCTTTCACATAGCTATTACATTTGTTGTTATGATGGTGGCGAAACAGTCCGTTCCCTGATGGATGGGAAAGTGGAAGGAAACGAAGATAAACTTTCTGCTTTTGCACGCTACACAGTTGCTTTGCATCAGGCAGGTATCCTGCATTTGGACTATTCTCCCGGCAATATATTGATCCATCAGAATGATGCGGATGAATATAGTTTTTCTCTGGTTGACGTGAACCGCATGCAGTTGCTGTCAGATATTGATTGTGATACTGTATGCCGTAATATGTGTCGTTTATGCATCTCTCGTGAAGTGCTGACTTATATAATGACAGAATATGCTTCTTTGAGGGGATGGGATATCAAATCTACAGTTAGTCTGGCTCTTCGTTACAGCGATCAGTTCTTTACTCATTATATTTATCGTCGTGCGGCGCGAAAAGAAAAAGAAAAGCATATCGTATCCTTGATTTTATTCTTTCGTTTGTACCGTTCTGTGCGTAAGTTCTTTTCTTGGGAACCGCATATTTCACGTTTCTTATTGAAAAAAGAAAAGCACATTTATGATACATACCTGTGCAAGTATGACTATTGTGACTTGCTTTCTGCTGATTATCAATGATTAGCTTTTACTTCCGCGCATGACTACGCTGCGGATTTTATGCCTGAAAAACCCTTTTTGATTTGTGTATGTGCAGTTATGCTTATCCAAAAATGCAGAAATGACTGCTTCGTCATCATGTAGATGGTATGTGCAAATTGCAAAATCCAACTTTCGGCAATTCTGAAATAAGTTCTTGCATCCGGCCAATGCATGTCGTTCAGCTCCTTCGATATCCATTTTTAGAAATAGATGCTCCTCCGTTTGATTGTTGAAGAAGTCATCCAGAGTTTGTTCTCTCGAAGAATTATGGTCGCTTACATATTTTTGGACAATCGTAACTTTATTTTGCCATGGTTCAAAAGTAGCTCTGATGGCCTCCAGCCATTGTTCGTCCTGCTCAAACAAGTAGACATGTTTAGCTTCTTCGATGATTTCCAATGAAGAATATCCTTCAGCGCAACCGACATCCACAAATACCTTTCCTGTCACTTCTTTAACGCTGTTGAAGTAATGGTGCGGTGAGCGTCTGTCTTGTTCCATGCTCAAAGCCCTGTAATATTTTTGAATTTTCTTGGCCGGAGTGCTCTTTCTGAAATAGAGCCGTTTCTCTTCTTTTTGAACATAGTATAAGCCTTTCTTCTCGTCTTTTTGTACGTCAACGGGCATATTGGCATATTCATCTTTGAATTCATACAGGTGTCTTGAATATCCATGCTCTTTAATATATTCATAGTATTTCAGATAAGGAGAGCTAGGCTTATATCCTTTCATGAAATAATATGGGAGAGTGCCATATATAAATTTCTTTATTGTATGTTTAAGTACGTTCATCTCATTAGTTTTTTGTAGATGTTTAAGATCTCTTCCGCTTGCTTTTCTTCAGAGAATCTTTTGGCAAATGTTTGCCCCTTTTCAATCATCTCCTGCTTTCTCTCAGGGTCAGAGTATATCTGTTTGAAAGCATTGGCCATTCCTTTGATATCATCGGGATGTATATAGATCGAGTCGGGACCTCCGGCTTCTTCCAGGCAAGAACCTGTTGCGGCTACTACCGGAATTCCGGAATATAAAGCTTCTATTATGGGGATGCCAAAACCTTCAAAGCGTGAAGGATATACAAAAATTTCAGCTAGCTGATAAAAAGTCGGCAGATCATCAAAAGGAACATTGCTGATGATGTGCACTCTTTCTTCCAGCTTGTTCTCCTTAATAAAACGTTCAATCTTATCAGTGTATTCTGTACGGCGTCCTACAATGACAAGGTGGATTTGTTCAGGAAGCATTGTCAGTGCTTGTACTGCCGAAAGGGCATTTTTTCGTTCTTCAATACTTCCTACGTTGAGGATATAGTGTTCCGGTAGCTGATACTTAGCTCGAACTTCTCTTTTTTTCTCTTCTGTTACAGAGTGCGTGAATGAAGTATCACATCCCTGATAAACAACCTCTATCTTATCGGCTGGGATTCCGAAAAACTCAATAATATCACGTTTGGTACATTCGCTGATAGCAATGATTCTATCTGCGTTTTCGCAGGCTTTGCGGAATTTGTATGTATATATATTCCTGTCGATCAGATGGTAGTATTGTGGGTATCGCAGAAATATCAGATCGTGGATCGTTACGATACTTTTTACCTCACTTTTATGGATATTCAGGGGTAATTCATTGCTAAGTCCGTGAAAAATATCAATTCTTTCTTTTTCCAATTGGCGGGTGACTCCCAACACTCGCCATAATGAACTTAACTTTTTCCAGAAAGAAGTAGTGGGATAAGAAAGCTGTAGTTGCCGATATTGCTTCGTTAATTTGTTCAGCCTTTTATTTTCCCGTTTCTTGGGGGCATACAAAACATATTCATTCTCCGGATAGAATTGGCATAGAATATCCACTATATAGCGGCTATAATTGCCCAAACCGGTGAAATTTTGTACTGCACGTTTTCCGTCAAAACCTATTCTCATTTCTACTTCTTGCCTTTATGTGATTATAGTTAGACTTCAAATTCCCGATAAGGTTTATTCAGGTCTAAATAATGGAAATTGTGCTGTCTTTGTCCACTTTGTTTAGGTATGGTCATGTAATCTCCGTATTTCTGTGACAGATAGACATCGTATTTCTGTACTCCCCATACTTCTTCATTTTCAAATAAGATTGGAGTAGGGGTACCCAGAATATCTTTAGACATGATTCCTTTCATACCGTCATCATAATCACAGACCAATGTGGATTGGTCGAAATCATACTTTTTCATTACTTTCCTGATACTTTCCTGTGCTCCGGTAAGGGTAAAAAGCTTTCTGCATAATAGCGGTATCCATGAACTGGGGCCTTTTCCATGCTTGTATGGATCGCGATGAATCAGATAAAGTACACGTTTGTAGAATTCGTATTTTGCAAAATGCATTCTTTGCGCCATGCGGCTTTCCGGAACCCCGTCAAGTGGAAATATATCAATATATACACCTCCCAAATATTTAAGATGCATACGCTCAATTAGAGTTGTGTCAGCATCCTGTACTTTTGCGAATGGAAGAGGATATTCCTTGTCGTTTTCAGCACATACAGCTTCGTATGGTTTCGGCAACCATTCTTTGGCATTAGCCATTAATAAATCATAATCGGCTCTTGGCATACCGATATCCAGATCATCATCCCAGGGGATAAATCCTTTGTGGCGGACGGCTCCCAGCATGGTGCCTGCCATGATGTAATATCGCAGATTATGTTCTTTGCAAACTTTGTCAACAGCTAATAAATTCTTTAATATGCGAAGCTGTAGAGGGCGGATATCGTAATTTGCCATTTTTATCTGAATTTTGATTAATAAAGACTGGCTGGAATCAGCTTTTGTGCTTGTTGAAAGTCCTCTACAGTATCCAGTTCGGCCGAGAAGAACTCGGTGGTGTCCATGACGTAAAAACTATATCCTTGCGGAATCAGTCGTTCAAAAGCCCGTTCGTAGAATATATTGTCCAGTCCTTCGGTAGTAATCATAATTTCCAGTTCACGGAATAGAGCTTTGGTGTATTCTGCTGACATCTTTTCGATGCCGATAGACTCTCCGATAGCATCGGATATAGAACAAACTTTGCTGATTTCAACAACCTTTTGTGCATCGTCTACGATGACTTTTATTTCTTCCGCTCCGAGCTCATGCCGGTTCAGTGCCAATATGTCGGCCTTGTCCGAGTGAAGCAGTTTCTCTACAATTTGAGGATCAAAAACAATGTCGCTGTCTAATAACAATATTTCTTCCCCGTCTGTATACGGTCGGGTAAGCCATAATGAATAGATATTGTTGGTTGATTCATATCTGTCATTATAGATGAAAGTAATATTTTGGACTGGATAACGTGTCTGCAGAAAATCAACGATTTGTTGCTGGCGATACCCCGTGACGATAATGAATTCGTCGAATCCATTTTGTATCAGAGCATCAAAAGCCCTTTCCAGTAGACATCGTTCTCCTATCTTGAGGAGGCATTTGGGCGTTGTATCGGTCAGCGGGCGTAAGCGTGAGGCTATTCCTGCGGCTAATATTACTGCTTTCATTTGGATGCGATTTCTTTAATTGTATCTATAACGATCCGGTTCTGCTCTGGGCGTCCCAATGTGATACGCAAATGAGTGTTGATATCCGGTTCATTCATAAACTTCACTTTATAGCTCTGTTCTGCAAAAGCCTTTTGCAAAGCCTCTTTTAACTCTATCGGGTATTTGATTAAGATAAAATTGGCCACTGATTCATATACTTTGAACCCGGGCAATACACCGATTTCTGTCTCGTAACGCTTTCGGTCTTCGTTCATTAGTTTTGCAATGTTCCGGTAGTGTGTATCCGATTTAAGAGCTGCAATAGCAATATCTTCGGATATTCGGTTGTATCCCAAATACTTATTACTGTATTTACTGAATTTTTCCAGTTCTTTACTCATAAATCCGAATCCCATACGTAGGCCTGGTAATCCATAAAACTTGGATAAAGTACGGGAAATAATCAAATTCGGATATTTGTTGACTAGGCGTTTGATATAACTCGTATCAGTTGAAACAAAAGAAGCGTATGCCTCGTCTATCAGTACCACTGTTTGGCTGGGTACCTCTGCGAGCAGTTCATCCAGTTCTTCCGGAGTTAAACCGTTACCGGTAGGGTTATTGGGAGAAGCCAGTAAAAGAATCTTCGGATTCTCTTTCTGAATCATATCTTTCAGTGTCTCAAAGTCATATTTAAAGGTGTTGCCGTCTTCGTAAAGAGGATATTGCAGAGTATGACCATTCACCTCATCTGCAATTGATTTATAATACCACCATGAGAACTTGGGAATCAACATCGTTTTGTTTCCATCTTCTTGAGTCAGGAAGTAATGAACAGCTTGCTTCAGAATATCTTCTCCACCGTATCCTAACAATACTTGAGTTTCATCTATATCATATAGCTCGGATAAGAAAACGGATAATATACTTTTCTTTCCTTCATCATAAATGCGGGTATAAAAACAAAGTTTATTTATATCGAAGCTTTTTAAAGCCTCTACCACTTCTTTTGATGGGCTGTAGTTAAATTCGTTTCGATCTAAAAAGTTCAAATTCTTTTCCATATTAGTTTTGTATGATTCCTTTATCGCACCAGGTTAGTTTCCTGACTTTTGTTTCGTTCAAAATACTGCGGTTGTTGTATAGATTATCTGTTCCGTGTAGTTCATGATGAAGATGGAACACAATTCCCGCAAATTTGATGGTACGCTTGCGTACACCGTTATTGATGAGGCGGCATACTAATTCATGATCTTCGCTTCCCCATCCGGTTATAGCTTCATTGTACCCATTGACCTTTAACAAATCCTCTTTCCAAAAAGCCATATTGCATCCTCTCGAGTAAGAAACATCCCATTGACGATAATGTTGAAGTAGCGGACTCAACCAAGGTAAATGTACTCCGTTGATTGTGTTTTTAGTACCTTTGTCGTGAATGGAAATGATGCAGTTTTTTTCTGCTAACATTTTTCTTGTTAAGCCTTCCCGTATTAATACACGGCTACCGGTTACAAAGCTACCTTTTTGGGCAAAACGTACATGATCTTTGACGAAATCTTTGTGTAAGACGATATCTCCGTCAATTTGTATAATATATTCTTTAGATGCTTTCGCAATAGCTTTGTTGCGGATGGAGGCCAGTCTGAAGCCTAAATCCTCATGCCAAACATGAATAATGGGAACTTCGGAGGAAGCTGCCAATTGATGAATTAGTTCTCTTGTGTCTTCTTTGGAACCATCATCTGCAATGATAATTTCATCAGGAAGGAGAGATTGACGTAGCACGCTTTTAACGCATAATTCTAATGCGTCGCTTCTATTATAGGTGGATATAATTAGCGATGTACTTATGTTGCTCGCCATGGGTTTATTCATATAATTATTATTAAGTTAGTTAAATAGTTAAGGGGCTTGCATTAAAATTCTACAAATGTATACATTTTATTTGGTTGTGACAAGCGTTAAAGGCTTTTTTGCTAAACATTAGAGGGTTAGCGTCTTTTTTAAGAATAATATCTGTATCTTTGCTATCAGTTTGTTATAATAACTAAGATAAATAGTGTATTTGTAATGGAAAATCACCCGGTGGAAGTTAGCGTAATCATCCCTAATTATAATTATGCTCGTTTTTTACAACAACGTATTGAGTCGGTATTGGCACAAACATATACGGATTATGAGATTATATTATTGGATGATGCTTCAACCGATGATAGTGTGTCTATTTTAAACCATTATAAAACAAATTCTCGTGTTGCTCATTTGGAGATTAATTCAGTCAATACAGGGAGTCCTTTTGCTCAATGGCAAAAAGGAATAAGTTTGTCTCGTGGAAAATATATATGGATTGCCGAGAGTGATGATGCAGCTGATGCTTCTTTTTTGGAGAAAGCTGTTTCTGTTTTAAATCAATATCCTCATGCTTCTTTCTGTTTTTTAGGTTCACACTGTATAGACGAGAACGGGAATCAACTATCTACAGATTTTGACCGTTGGACTTCAAAACAATTGCGTCGCCCTTGCAATATGGGTGTCTTTAATGGTGAAGATTATATAAAACATAATCTTTATTGGCGTAATTATATTTATAATGCTAGTGGCGTTGTTTTTCGTAAACAAAGTTTTGAACAGATAAAGGATTTGTCTTGCTTTTCAATGCGCTATAGTGGTGATTGGCTTTTTTGGATAGAGATGGCGAGGCAAGGGAGTGTTGTTGAGTTATATGAAAAGTTAAACCTGTTTCGATTGCATTCAACAAGTACAACTGTTGAGGGTAACGCTTCAGGTAATGCGATTCTTGAAGATATTCAAGTTGTACATTATGTTGAATCATTTTCTTATCCAATAGAGTGTTATAAGCGTTTGATGCGGCATGGAATGCTTTATAAAAATATAAAGCGTGCAAAAGTTGATCCGAAAATGAGATTGTTGTTGTTTGAAAAGCTGAAAGGATGTTTTGGAACAAGTGTGTGGGCATATAGATGGGAACGGTTTAATAAATACATGAGTTTTTTGAATCCATGGCAACCTACAAGAGATAGAGATAGGTTGTAATGAATTGTGAAGTGTAATAAAGAAAGATATGGTTGACAAAAGAATTATAGCATTTTATTTGCCGCAATATCATCCATTTCCAGAAAATGATGAATGGTGGGGCAAGGGATTTACAGAATGGAGAAATGTGGTCAAAGCTAGGCCTCTTTATCGTGGTCATTATCAACCGCATTTACCCGCAGATTTAGGTTTCTATGATTTGCGTATTCCAGAAGTTCGTGAGCAGCAAGCTGATATGGCTAGATCATATGGAGTTAATGGTTTTTGTTATTATCATTATTGGTTTAATGGTCGTCAATTAATGGAAAGGCCATTAAAAGAAATACTATCTTCCGGTAAACCTGATTTTCCATTCATGCTTTGTTGGGCTAATGAAAATTGGACAAGGGCATGGGATGGTGGAAGTCGTCATATTTTGATTGCTCAAAATTACTCAGAAGAGGATGATCGTGCGCATATCCGTTATCTGTTAGATAATGTATTTAGTGATTCTCGATATATAAGAGTAGACGGTAAACCTGTATTTTTAATTTATCGTTCCATGCTTTTCCCGAATATGAAAGAGACCATTCGAGTCTGGAGAGAAGAAGCTTCTAGTAAAGGAGTGGAGTTGTATCTATGCCGCGTCGAAACTATGGATTGTTATGGAGAAGAATACCTTCAGGATGGTTTTGATGCTGCCGTAGAGTTTCAACCTTTTACTCATCAAATGAATGAATTTCAAAAAAAAAGAAATCCATTACGGAAGTTTGCTTATAATATAAATCGTCACCTTTTTAATACATGTAAGAAGAAAAAGATTGATTACTCGGAATATGTAGATTATATCTGTAAAATTCCTTTTCCTGGCTATAAAATGTATCCGGGGGTTACTCCAATGTGGGATAATACTTCTCGTCGAAAGCAAAAGATGTTTATAATGGATAAAAGTACTCCGGAAAAATATGGTGAATGGTTGCGAACAGTGGTAGGTAAATTTGTTCCATTTAGTAAAGATGAAAATTTTGTTTTTATCAATGCTTGGAATGAATGGGCGGAGGGAAATCACTTGGAGCCTGATTTGAAATGGGGATTTCGCTATTTGGAAGAAACTCGAAAAGCGACTGAATTTTCAAAAGATGGGGCTATTAACCAATGATTTTCTTTATTAATGTATTGAAATCACTTTGTTGCTTTTCGGTGATAACTCCATATCTGATATTTGCTTGTTCTTTATAAAAGAGGTAGTCTTTTCTGAACATTTTAAGTTTCATGAAAAGATCGTTTTTATAAAATGGGGAGAACATCAGAGCGCTGTTGGATAAAATAATGGGCATAGAACATACATTTGATGAGATTACGGGAACTCCATATCCCATAGCTTCTAGTGGTGGGTAACCAAATCCTTCTTGAAGAGAAGGAAAGATGAGGGCGTAAGCATTTTTATAAGCATGACCTAAATCTGAAGGCGATAGTAATGGGAGATTTATGTGTTTGGGGAACAGCTTTTCACCTCCTCCGGTGGTTACAAGACTGCTATCGTATTCAGTGGCAAAACGTTTGAATACTTCTAGTACCATTTGAGCATTTTTGTCTTTTCTATGTATGTTTAAAAGCAAAAAATAAGATCTGCCAGTGAGTAAAAAATTTCTTAATGTGTCATTCTCTATAGATTCTTCAATGATAATTTTTCTCATTGGTGGATATAGTATGTCTATTTTCTTAGATGATAATTGGGGAAAATAATATAAAATACTACTTTGAGAGTAATCTGATACTGTTATTATATTTACATTAGGCTGTTCACAAAATAATATTAATTTCTGATAGTTATCATAAGGGGTTTTCTTTACCTTTTGGGGGAATAATTTTAGCTGAAAACGTTTTTCCTTTTTCCATAACATAGATATTTTGTTATCATAAGTCTCAATATCTCCAATGTCGTGGATAACAATAACTATTTTACAAAATATATTTTCAAGATTGTACTCGAAGTAACGTTGTGCTATGCCAATGAAAAATGTATCTATTTGTTCTTGTTCTATGATATGGCTAATGCTTTCGGACTGGTTTATGTCTATGACATTGGATAATTTTTGATGATAAAAGTCAAGATCCTTTTCAATAAATTCAATATTTGAATCATATAAACCAATTATTCGGATATTTTTCAGTGCTATTAGCTCCTCCAGAACTCTAAAAGTGAATTCTGCACCTCCATTAATGCTTCCTTGAATTGAAATAATATCAAATAAAATATTGGTCATTTCTGATGAATTTTAATGTGTGAAATCAAGCTTATTGTGATACTTATAGCTTATATAGAGACAAAAGTAATGATAAATAGTATGTAAAAGTGGATTTTTCTATAAAAAACGATGAAAATTTAGTTGAAACTGATTTTATGGCTATCTTTGTTGCATCTATTAATAATGCGGATCAGTATTTGATTCCTTAGTTAAAAATTAGAGTAATTAATGCGATGGCAATTTTTCCCATCGTATGTACCAGAAGTCCAGATGTAGATCTGACTTTCATCGCTCTTTGAATATTTGTTTTTTCATTCAACCAGTTGAATAATGCTTCAATGGGTTGTCTGACTTTTGAGACTGCCGTTGAAAACAAGTCTCTTGCCGCTTTCTCCCTTTTTGTTATTTCAGGTGATTCTCCTTTGATAGCTTTTACAGGAGTAAATAGTTCGAGTTTTTTGGATTCTTTTGTCTCTTTATAGAATGGTATATCCGAATATATTTTATCGGCATATATTTCTCTATTGTTCAGATTTCCCACACATTCTCTTTTGAATACAGTGGAGTCATTTTCATCAGCCGCGGAAAGTATGAGCATTTCAGGAAAAGGTATAGTTCCTTTTCTACGGAAAGCCACTGCATGGAGTTTTAGTCCGAAATAATATATGTTCTTTGTCGAACAATATCCTTTGGAAGTAATCTCAGTGGCTACCTTTCCTACTTTGTTCTTTCCTGCGCAAGTAATGATAGGCATCGAGTCAACTAATGATTTCATACTGTCACAATCTTGAGGTTTGAATGAATGGATTAACTGCCTGACGAGTTCGCTGATTGCTTCCGGCATCAAATTCAATCTATGATTGAATGTTTGGTAAGAAGGCAAGTCAGGGAACCATGAAAGTAGGTATTCTTTGGTAAAGGTATGTATGTCTTTGATTTTAAAGTATTGCTGATAAGCTCCACAGAACAGATATACAGTAAGCAGTTCCTGATCGGTAAAGATTGGATGATTGTTATTACTGAATCTCTGGCAGTAGAACTTGAGTGAAGACTCGTAAACATCGCAGATATACATATATATTTTTATAAGTTTTAATTCTTTCTCCTTGGGAATCATAATTAGAACAATGAATGGTTTTATTCTTCTAATATACTGATTTTCAAGGAGGTTAGAAAATTAATTAATGAGATAATTAACTGAATAATAACATTTTAACAAGCGAAAAGGTAGATGATTATCAACTGCTGATTCGCATTAATATGTAAATTTTGCATGGAGGATAATTATTTAATAAGTGTTATTGTTCCGGTACATAATACAGCAGATTACCTGCGTAAATGTGTAGATTCTATATGCAATCAGACCTTAAAATCAATTGAGATAATATTAGTTGAGAACTTGTCAACAGATCAGTCTGCCGATATTTGCGATGAGTATGCCAGATCAGATAAACGTGTAAAAGTTTTGCATCTTTCAGAAGCTGGTTTGTCAATTGCACGTAATGAAGGCCTTAAGGTAGCCTCTGCTCCTTATGTGGGTTTTATTGACAGTGATGACTATATAGAGCCTACTATGTATCAGGAAATGTTGGATGCTATTGAATTATATCAGGCTGACTTTTCGTATTGTAATTATGTTCTTGATTTTGATTATAAAGAAAGTGTTTTTCCTTTTCGTAATTCAGGTTCTGTTGAATTGTGCTCTCGTGAGGATTTTATAAGAGATATGATGTGGGAAAAAATAAGCTGCTCTGTTTGTACCAAGTTGTTTAAAAAATCCTTTTTTGATGCACGTGAGTTTCCTGTAGGCAGGTTATATGAAGATCGTCTCGTTATGCACGAATGGGTACTAACGTGTACTAATATTGTGTGGGTGGATAAATCTTTTTATCACTATATTGAACGTTTGGATAGTATCTGTCATACTATTACTCCGATTAATTATTATCACTATTTTCTATCAGAATTTAGTAGGGTGGAATTTGTGAATAGGCAAGGTTTGTTTAAGGATAAAGAACTCTGTGAAGTACAAACGATGATGTTGCGTATCTGCTTTTCCATTTTTAAAGATATTATGCTACGTGTAGAACCTGGAGATTTTCGGGAGCCAATAAATGATATGAGGCATAGAATGAAGGAATTGTTTCCTTTGTTGAAAAAAGGAGAATTAGAGTCTCGTTGTTATAAGAAGTTGTGGAAAATAATTTATTTGTGGCCTGTTTATCGATTGATACATTATAATAAATTTAAAAGGAATAGGATATGAATGTAAGGAAAGTTTTGTTTTATCATGAAAACTTTCCTGCTGGTGGAGCAGAAAGAGTAACAATAGATATTGCTAATTATATCTCGAATCGGGGATATGAAGTGTATGTGCTTGCTTCTAATATCAATGAAGGCAATTATTCCCAATTAACTGTGCTGAAATTGCCAGATAAGGTATCCGTTACAGAGGCTTCCGGAATACAATATGTGGTTGATGTGATTCACTCTTTTGATATAGATATATTTGTATTGCCTGTTTGTTCTTTTATCCCATTGTTAGAGGCGGTGAAACGACAGACTTGTTGTAAATTGGTATTTGCCCTTCATAGTGTACCTTTTTGGGAGGTATTGTATTCTTTTTATATAAAGAAAGCTAGAGCTAGAGGTGATTTCTTTAAGACTCTGGAGTGGTGGATGTTGACATACCCTAAAACTATGTGGCTAAAAAAATATGATCCTCCGATTCGTGTGAGACATATTAAAATTTATGAACTGGTTGATGCTTATACTGTATTGTGTGAGAGTTATAAAAAGGATTTGCTTAAAAAGATAGGAATGACAAAATCTGGAGATAAAATATATGTAATTTCTAATTCAGAGAAGGAAATTCCCCAGGTAAATTTGGATAAGAAGAAACAGTTGCTTTTTGTTGGGCGAATGTCTTATGATGATAAAAGGGCTGATCGTTTAATTCATATCTGGCATAAAATATATAGGAAAATGCCGGATTGGGAACTAGTACTAGTTGGGGATGGAGATGAAAGGACTCATCTGGAGACTTTAGTAGCTAAATTGCATTTAGAACGTGTTGTCTTTGCAGGCTATCATGCTGATGTTCGTCGCTTTTATGATGATTCTTTGGTTCTTTGTTTGACTTCGAATTATGAAGGGTGGCCTTTAGTGCTAACAGAGGCTCAAGCTAATGGGGTGATTCCTGTAGCTTTTAATTGTACGGCGGGAGTTCGTGAAATCTTGGAGCCAACAGGAGTGAATGGTATTTTGATTCCCCCTTTTAGTAAAAAAAGATATGCCAAGGAACTTTTAGCATTACTGCGGAATCCTCAGAAATGCCGGGAAATTCAGAAGAATGTAATAATGAAAGCTCACAACTACTCTCCAGATAAAATAGGTGAGAAATGGTATGCCTTGTTTGAACGATTGTGTGATTAAATATTTGTGGATATGAATGACTCATTGCCTTTGGTTTCTATAATTATTCCTGTATATAATAGCGAGGCTTATTTGGATGCTTGTTTTATGAGTGTTATAAAACAGACTTATAAGATTTTAGAGGTGATTGTCGTGAACGATGGTAGCACAGACAATAGCCTGTCCATAATCAGAAAATATGAGCAGCTAGATAATCGTTTCTTTTGTATAAATAAAGCCAATGGAGGTTTGCCATTGGCTAGAAAAACAGGAATAGAGCATGCACATGGTAAATATATACAGCATTTAGATAGTGATGATACTTTGTTAGAAACTGCTATTGAAAGACTAGTTCGTCGGGCAGAAGAAACGGATGCTGATATTGTTGCGGCTCCATTCAATTTTTGTTTTCAAGATAGACCAGCTCAAAAGTCTGTTGATCTGAAATTTGAAGCATTGTCAGGTTTTGAATATTATCTTGAGATACTTCATTCCCGAGCATATTGGAGTGTCTGGTCAAATTTTCAGAGAAGTTCTTTGTTTCAAGAAAATATAATTCAGACAGTTCCTGAAATTTCTTTTGGGGAAGATGCTATACTCATAACTCAGCTTGCATTGTGTGCTAAAAAAGTAGTGTCACTAGCGGAACCTATTCTTAATTATAATCGATATTCTACGGCTATGTCATTGCAAGTTCATAAAGCTAGATATGAAGAATATAGAGCTTTTCAGAATTGGATAGAAAATTTCTTAAAATCAAAAGGGGTATATGGACTTTTGGAGAAGGAAATGGCTGTTATGCATTTACAGAAAACCTTTTTGAGTATTTCATGGCGGAGACTGGAATATGTGAATGAGGATATGAAACGTATAATTGGTAGCTTGAATTTATTTCCGGAACTTCGTAATGAAATGTCCAAGCAAGAGCTGAAAATCATATCTTATTATAAATTTTCTCCTTTATTGGGGTATATGAAGTTGAAACAGTATTGTAGAAAAAATAAACTATAAAGATGTCTTTTCAAAAACTGAAATGTAAATATTATAACTCTTTATTGAAGAGAAAACTTCTGATTTCACCTAAAGTTATCGTACAATTGGATGGAGGAATCTGTTCTCAGATGCATCAATATTTATTGGGGCAGTATTATGCTCAACAGGCATTTGCTGTGCGCTATGATTTGGCTTTTTATAAAAAATGGGGTAGTGATTTGAATAATCAGTTTGTACGTAACTTTGATTTATTGAGGGCTTTCCCTTATCTTGAATTTAAAGAAGCTTCGGCTTTGGCAGTCGATGTATATAGGAAAAGGTATTATAATGTTGGAAATAATACAGGTAAGCGTGTAGATGATTTTAGTTTTCTACAGAAACAACCTCCTGTTTATTTGGGTGGTTATTATCATTTACCTGCTAATTTGTGGCTGGAAATGTTTCATTCTATATTTAAAATGTCTTTAGAGGTTTTGGATGATCCTAATAAGGAATTTTGTCAAGCTATTGATGAAAAGGCCAATTCTGTTGCGGTCCATGTTCGTAGAGGAGATTTGAAAGTAGAGGTTTTTGATTATGGGAAGCCTGCGTCATTGAAGTATTTTCAAACGGCGGTGGATATGTTCAGAATGAGATTTCCTGATGCTTATTTTTATTTCTTTTCGGATGAACCTGATTGGGTTAGTAAAGTCTTGCTTCCTCAACTGTCGCTTGTGGATGAAGGCCAGGTAGTCAATCTAAATGGATCAGATAAAGGATATATGGATTTATTCTTAATAGCACATTGTAAACATCAAATAACAAGTAAAGGTACTTTGGGAAAATATGGGGCATTGTTGGCAGATAATTCTGCAAAAGTAGTTGTGCTTTGTGATGATGAAATAGAATATTGTTGGAAGGAGTTACTTATGAATCCTATTTTTTTATAATGTATTGATGAAAATCAAAGAGATACGCTTTCATGTTTAACTTGTTTTAATCAAAAAACATTGTTTTGTTATTCAGAAAGGCGAAAGAATCTTTTGAGAGCGTACAAGAGTTTGTTGTTCCATGGCTCTTTTTTTCGTAAAAGGGTATGACCTCCATATTCTTCTTTGCTTTTATCTCTAATCATTATGATTTCTTTGAATGGAATAGACCATCCTTCCGGATATAAATAAGCAGGGGATAAAGTGAATGGCGGGTTTTCGAGGAAATATTTGTTGATATGTGATTCGTCATGCCATATTGCCACAATTTTCTTAGAATTGTCTATATCAACCCATGACTTTATAGTTTCGCAAAGTTGTAAGTATCTCTCTGTGTATCCTCCGGAAAAACCGCCAGCATAATAGTGTATTCCTTCTCCTTTGGGAATATATGCTTTTGAGTTGTATCGGCGTTCGTATGTAAATTCTGAATTAGGTGAATTGTAGAAGCCTGGATGTATTGTTCCTACAAGTTGATTCTCTGTTTTGAGGGGAATAATTTCTGGTCCAATATTTTGTTTGAAAAGTAGGTTTGCATTACAAAAAAACAGAAAGTCGGTTTCTTGTAGTAATTGCTGTTTTATTTGGAGAAATATGTGAAAACGTTTTAATGTATTATCAGGCCATCCTAAATTTTTTTGTTTTATTCGGTGGATATGTTTGTTATTGTCTTCATCGTATAGTTTAGGACTATCTGTGAATACATAATACTCAAGAATGAAAGATTGGTTTTGTAGGAAGTAGCGTTCTGCACTTAGGTAAAAGTCTTTCCAAAAAATATCATATTTGCCAGTACAAATATACAATATACCAATTCTCATTCTATTTGTTTTTTGATTTATATTATTGGCAAATATATAAAGATTTATTTTATAATTATTTGTTTGAAGTATTTTTATTTTCATGAATTATTGGTAACGGGGCTCTTTTTTGCAGATTCTATATTAGTCTTGCTCAGGGATATCTTGTAAATAAGTAATTTGTGTATTCTTAAAAAAAACAATTTTATTTGTCTTTTTCTATACTTAGTCGTACCTTTGCGTACCTAATCAAAACTTAGCTATGGGATATTTATATGTTTTTTTTACCATTCTATTTACCGTATACGGTCAGATTATTCTGAAATGGCGAATTTCAGATTTGAATTGGTCTTTAAACACGACTGGAGGAATAGGACAGATGATTGTTTCTTATATGAAATTTTTATTTGATCCATTGATATTCTCGGGATTTGTGAGTGCATTTGTTGCTTCTGTCTTTTGGATGTTAGCGATGACCAAGTTTGAGCTAACTTATGCTTATCCATTTATGTCTCTTTCTCCTGCACTGGTTTTTATTGTTGGGATTTTTGTGCTTGGAGAGACTTTCACAATCGGAAAGCTACTGGGGTTGCTTATAATCATGATTGGTATTATTGTTACTGTGAAATTATAGAATGGATAGACTTATTCGTTTGGTTACTCTTTTTATGTCGAAGAAAGGAGTAACATTTACATATCCTCTGGCGTTGGGAGCTTGGGTGGCTATTTTTCTGTTTATGTCTTGGTCTTTATCAATTCGCTTTGAGACGAATGATGATGTGGTGATGTTAATGATTTCTTCTGGGGCATATTCTGGTACGCCAGATTTTCATTTGGTCTTTATTAATGTAATTTATGGTTTTCTGCTGAAAGGATTATATTTTATTTTGCCTGGATTAGAATGGTATACCATTTTGTTTTGTCTACTCCATATTATAAGTTTTTCTATAATATTATGGGTGTATAGTAAGCGGATTACTACGGCTTTTGGTCAGTTATTGTTGTTGCTACTATTACTTGTATTACAAGCTCGGTTTATTGTAGGATTTCAATTTACAACGACGGCCGCTATAGTTGCCTGTGCTGGATTGTCTTTGTATTTTGAGCGAGGAAAGAAGGTTAAAATTTTAGGACTATTCCTTTTTTTAATTGGTAGCTTGATTCGCTTTGAAGCTGCGATGCTTTGTTTTGGAGTTTATGCTCCAGTGATGATGTTTCCACTGAGTGGACGAATACGGAGTAAACGGCAATTTTTGAATACGGGACTAATTTTATTTGCTATTCTTGTTCTTCCTATACTAGCACGGGGTATAGATACTCAAGTATATAAACATAATCCCGAATGGCGGTATTATGTAGATTACAATCGGATTCGTGGAGCATTGAATGATAACCCTAATTTTGCAAGATTGCTTAATGGTAATCCTACTTATTCTATTGCGGATATTAATGATTTACAGAATTTAGCTTATTTTATTGCAGATCCGGCAATTTTGGATTTGCATGTGATTACCCAAGTAAAGGAGTCATTGGATATTAAGCCTCTTTCAGATAAATTTCAGAATGTAAAAACATGGATATGTTTTTATGTGGATACAATCATTTGTATTTTGTTATTAATATTATTATTGATATTTGAACGGAAGGTAACCTATCGATGGGGCTTACTTTTTTCAGGATTATCATTTTTTATGTTACTTTCATGGGTATCTCTTAATGCAACGGTTAAAGAGCGTGTTTTTCTTTCTGCTATTACTCCATTAATGTTAATTATGATCTTGATGATTGTCAATTATCAGAAGAAGTGTTGGAGGATTGTAGTTTTATCTGTGCTTTATTTATTAACTTTGCACACGATTGTAAAACAGACAGTTGATATGTATGCTGTTAAAAAAGAGCAAAGCCGATTAGTTATTAAACAGTTGGATTTGATCAAAAGTTCTATTAATTGTGATTTTACTCCTTTCGGTAATAGTGTTACTTTGGAGGGGCTAAAGCCATTTAGTATTACATCGGGTTTTAAGTCGCTGAATGCTAGGATGATAGGCAATGGTTGGATGACGGAAATACCTTTGAATCATAGACGGATGGATTCGCACCTTGATTTTGTGGAAAAGCCCATCTTGATCTTTATGGCTAAAGGTAGTGAACCCCAAATACATAATATACAATACTGTATAAAGAAGAATTATCAGATAGATACAGTTCTGGAAGTCGTAGCTGAGGATGAATTATCTGAGATTATTATTATTAAAAAGAAAACGATATGAAAATAAGCATAGTATCTCCAATTTATAGAGCTGAGAATATCGTAGATGAACTGGTTCGACAAATTATTAAGAATGTAGAACCTTTAACGTCCGATTTCGAAATTGTATTGGTGAATGATGCTTCGCCTGATCATTCGTGGATGAAGATACGTGAGATTTGCAGTAGAGATTCGCGAGTAAAAGGTATAAATCTGAGCCGTAATTTTGGGCAACATTATGCGATAACAGCTGGGCTAAGTTGTGCATCAGGTGAGTGGATTGTAGTGATGGACTGTGATTTGCAGGATCGTCCCGATGAGATCCCTAATTTATATGCGAAAACTTTAGAAGGTTGGGATATTGTTTATGCCCGAAGGGTGGAGCGGCAGGATGGTTTCTGGAAGAAAATGAGTTCCCGGGCTTTTCATCGAGCTTATTCATATTTGAGTGGTAGTAAGAGTGATCGAACAATTGCGAATTTTGGAATTTATAAGAAGAAAGTTATCCAAGAATACAATAAGATGACTGAAAAAGCTCGTTCTTTTCCTTCTTTGATTGCTTATTTAGGGTTTAAAGCTACAACTATTGATGTTGCTCATTCAGAACGGTATGAAGGCAGTAGTAGTTATACTTTGTCTAAATTAATAAAGTTAACAGTGGATGTTTTAGTTTCTAATAGTACTAAGCCATTGTTGTTAGCTGTTCAGTTTGGGTTTATTATTTCCTTTATTTCTGTACTTTTAGCTTTATATAATGTCATTGCTTATTTTACAGGTATAAATTTGGTACATGGCTATACAACAACAATCTTTTCGATTTGGTTTGTTGGTGGAATGACTATTTTTGTATTGGGTATTGTGGGGCTATATATTGGAAAAATATTTGATGAGGTTAAGAATAGGCAACTATTTATTATTGATGAAACTATAAATCTTGAGAAATGAAGATAATACATGCATCTTGGGAAGAACGAAATTTAGGAGTTACTTGTTGTGAGGTGACAATTGAGAAAGATGATTCTCTGTTATATGTACAGGAGGAGTTGTCTCGCTTGTCTTCTGTTCAATATTTGGTTATAAAGGTTGATGCTCCTAATGTTGAAGCTCATTTTTTATTGGCGAAACTAGGTTATGTTTTTATAGAAGCAAATATCAACATGTTTTTAGATGTTCGCAATTACCGACTTTCTGCTTTAGAACAACGGTTTAATTCGCAGATTCATTACCGCAGACTGTCAGCACAAGAGGAACTGGATAGATTTGAGGCTGAATTAGATAAAGGTCTTTTTAATACTGATCGTATCTATCTTGATCCTAATTTTACGAAAGTGAGAGCGGCTCATCGATATAAGTGTTGGATAAAGGATGAAATGGAGCGAGGAGCAGAATTATTTGAAATAGCTTATAAAGAACATGCTATTGGCTTTTTTACTCAAAAGCAATTAGATGAAAAGACTTATTATCCTTTTCTTGCAGGATTGTATCTTGGTAATGAGGAGAAAGTAGGATTGGGCTTTTCTGTATTGGCTAAGCCTATAGAAGATGTAATGAAAAGAGGTGGAAGATATATTTCGACTTATGTTTCATCTAACAATTTGCCAATCGTTAAATTGCATACGCAATTAGGCTTTTTACCAAATAAGATCTACAATGTATTTGTAAAGCATAATTCTGGAAATTGAAACTAATTATATAATAGGAAATGACAAATTTGGAGAAGTATAATCAGGTGTTTATCTCAACTTTGGAGATTACAGAGGATAAATTGCACGGGTTGAGCTATCAATCGGTAGAGTTGTGGGATTCAGTAGGTCATATGACTTTAGTTGCTAACTTAGAAGACGCATTCGATATTATGATGGAGACCGATGATATTATTGATTTATCGTCTTATGAGAAGGGAATTGAGATTTTGACAGGAAAGTATGGCGTCGAATTATAGTGATTTACGTGGGAAAACAGCTCTGATTACTGGTTGTAATCGTGGTATTGGAAAAGATATTCTAACTAAGTTTGCTTCACAAGGAGTTAATATAGTAGCTTGTGTCCGAACTGCTTCCAATGAGTTTTCAGCATATTTGAATACTCTTTGTGAGAACTATGATATTAACATAGAAATTGTATTTGTTGATTTAGCTAATCCGGAGAGTATTACTTCTGCTATGCGGGAGATTTTTCAGAAGAAAATACAGATAGATATTCTGATAAATAATGCAGGAGTGGCTTTTGGCGGTTTATTTTCGATGACTTCAATGGCAAAACTCCGGGAAGTTTTTGAAATAAATTTCTTTTCCCAAGTTCAAATAACACAGTATGTGGTGAAGTGGATGAGGAAAAGAGGCTGTGGAGTAATTATTAATATGGCGTCAATTGCAGGTATTGATGGAATGGAAGGATTTACAGCATATGGATCAAGTAAAGCAGCCATGGTTTATTTGACTAAGATGTTATCTAAAGAATTAGCAACGAGCGGAATTCGAGTTAATGCTGTGGCACCTGGGTTGATTAATACAGAACTCGTTAAACAGTTAGACAATAAAGCTGTAAATAAGATGGTTGAACAGAGTAGCTTGGGGCGTTTGGGAACGCCAGATGAAATAGCAGAATTAGTTGTTTTTTTATCGTCTGATTCATCTCGCTTTATTGACGGTCAAATAATCCGGATAGATGGAGGAATGTGAGTGGGAAATAAAATAATATCTTTGATCTAATGAATTCAATAAAAGATATACTCCAAAAATATATGTTGTCAGTTCTTGCCGTTGATGAGGATGGGAACTCATATAGCTATTCTCAAGCTTTGTCTTTTGCAAGAAATATCGGACAGGTGTATCGTGAACGACCTTTAGTATTTTGTTTAGCAGAAAATAGTATAGGTTCGTTGATGGGATATCTTTCTTTTATGCAGAACCGATGGGTAGCTTTGATGTTGGATGCTAAATTGGATTCTGAATTATTACAGGGGCTGGTCGGAAAGTATCAGCCGAATCTTATCTGGATGCCTGATTCCAGAGTGCGGGAGTTTATAAATGCAAAGCTGATATATCAGGATTATGGATACTCTTTAATTGAATTGAATTCCGATCAAATTCATTTACATACAGATTTAGGACTGCTTCTAACCACATCAGGAAGTACCGGGAGCCCTAAATTAGTGCGCCTGTCTTATCAAAATCTTTCAGCAAACGCTTTTTCTATAGCTGAATATTTAGATATTACAGCCGAGGAACGACCGATAACGTCGTTACCTATGTATTATTCTTTTGGGTTATCAGTTATCAATAGCCATATAATAAAAGGAGCAACTTTGCTTTTATCTAAACGTGGATTGATGGAGAAGGAGTTTTGGAATATGTTTAAAGAGCAGAAGGCTACTTCTATGTCAGGTGTTCCTTATACTTTCGAAATGCTTCACCGTTTGAGGTTTCAGCGGATGAATCTTCCGGATTTGAGGACGATAACACAGGCTGGAGGCAAATTGAATGATAATTTGATTGAATTTTTTGCATTACATGCGCAAAAGACGGGGCAACGCTTCTTTGTAATGTATGGACAGACAGAAGCTACAGCGCGAATGAGCTATTTGCCATATCAACAGACATTGGATAAAATTGGGAGCATTGGAATACCCATTCCAGGAGGACGTTTTATGTTGATGGATGATTTGGGAAATGAAATCACTGAAACTGGGAAAAGTGGCGAATTGGTCTATTTTGGAGAAAATGTATCTTTAGGATATGCTGAGTCACAGGACGATCTGTCGCTGGGGGATGAAAATCAAGGATGTTTAGCAACGGGGGATATTGCTCAGGTGGATAGTGATGGCTATTATTATATTGTGGGGCGTAAAAAGAGGTTTATTAAGATATTTGGGAACCGAGTTAATTTAGACGCCTCTGAGCAGCTTCTGAAAGCACTTTATCCGGATATTGTATGTACTGGTAGGGATGATAAGATGTATATTTATACTCTCCAATCCGGAAAGGAAGATGAAATCCGGTCGTTTATAGCTCATAAGTTAGGTATTCATATTTCGGCTTTCGTGGTAAGGCAGATAGATGAAATACCTAAGAATAATTCAGGGAAAGTATTATACGCTCATCTAAGTATAGAATAAATGATTGATATTAACGCAATATTAGAACAAGGCCCTTATTCTTTGAGCAGAGAAGAAAAGGGCGTATTGATGGATCAGGTCATTCGGGAATTAACGAAGTATCATGCGGAGCATTGCGAGCCATATCGTAAGATTCTTCAGGCTTTGAATCTGGACTTAAATAATCTACCTTACTATACGGACTTACCTTTTTTGCCTGTTCGTTTATTTAAGGAGTTCGACTTAGTGAGTGTTCCTCGAAATGAGGTTGTTAAAACAATGACCTCTTCTGGGACAACGGGACAAGCTGTCTCTAAGATCTATTTAGATCGCGAAACGTCTAGTCTGCAAACAAAAGTTTTGGCTAAAATAGTTTCTTCATTTATTGGCAACCAGCGAGTTCCGATGTTAATTCTGGACAGTTCGGAAGTAATCAAGAACCGGGCTATGTTTTCAGCACGGGGAGCGGGTATATTGGGGTTTTCAATGTTTGGATCCAAGCGCTATTATGCTCTTGATGCTGAAATGAAACTTGATGTCGAAGGAGTACGTTCTTTTCTGGAGCAGCATAAAGATCAACCGATATTCTTGTTTGGCTTCACTTTTATGATTTGGCAGCATTTCTACAAGCAATTGAAGGAACTGGATGTCCATCTGGATCTAAGCAACGGATTACTGATACACGGAGGAGGCTGGAAGAAATTAATTTCGGAGAAAGTGAGCCCAGAAGAGTTTAAACAGCGATTGTCTGAAGTTTGCGGGCTGTCAAAAGTGTACGACTACTATGGAATGGTTGAGCAAACGGGAACGATTTATATGGAATGTGAATGCGGGCATCTGCATGCTCCTCTTTTCTCTGATGTATTGATTCGTAGAACAGAAGACTTTAGTCTTGCTGGAAAAAATGAGAAAGGACTGATACAGGTTGTTTCTATGTTGCCAAGAAGCTATCCCGGGCACTTTTTGCTGACTGAAGATGAAGGTGTATTGTTGGGCGAAGATGATTGCCCATGTGGTCGTAAAGGAAAATACTTTAAGATATTAGGACGGATTCAGAATGCGGAAATCCGAGGATGCAGTGATACATATCAATTAAAACGATAATTATGGAATGGTTGTTTAATCAATATAAATCAGATGAGGAATTTCAACAATCCTACCCCTTATCACCTTTCTCTGATGAGGTAATTCTTTATTTGAATGAGCTTTCGTCGATATTACTCCGGATGCCTGAAATAAGGCATTATCCGGATGTAGTGACATTTGCCTTTTTCTGTAGAAAGGCAAATCTGTTACGTCTTCAGAAAGAGCATGCAACTAATTCTTTGCGTTTGGGGCGGGGGCTTGTTTTTCATATTGCTCCCTCTAATGTTCCGGTCAATTTTGCCTATTCTCTAATTTGTGGATTATTGTCGGGGAATAATAATATAGTGCGACTTCCGGGAAAACAGTTTCGTCAAGTAGATTTAATTGTTGAAGCGATTCGAACACTTTCAGGCGATGAACGGTTTGATACGGTTTCCCGAATGGTTCATTTGATTAAGTATGAGCGTGGTGGAATAGAAACTACTACCTATTCGGCTTTAGCTGATGTTAGGGTTATTTGGGGAGGTGATGAAACTATTCGTACCATCCGTCAATCACCACTTCCTCCGCGAAGTTATGATATCGCATTTGCCGACCGTTATTCTGTTTGTGTGCTTAATGCAATATCTATACTTGAAGAGTCTTCTTTAGATAAGATTATTGAAGGCTTCTATAATGATACTTATCTGTTTGATCAGAATGCCTGTTCAGCACCGCAGCTAATGGTATGGGTAGGTACGGCGGACAAGATAGAAAAAGCAAAGGAATACTTTTGGACTGCTTTGCAGCAGTATGTTGACCGGAAATATAAGTTAGAACCAATCTTAGCTGTTGATAAATTGTCTACATTTTATAGACAGGCTATTTTGTCGGATGTGATAAAGGAGGAAAATAAGAACAATAACTTATGGCGTGTCAGGTTGAGGGAATTATCCTCTGATATTCCTCAATATAGGTGTGCTGGTGGATATTTTTCTGAATATTCAACCAACGATTTTAACGATCTGGCATCTATTGTTACTACTAAATATCAAACGTTGGCTTACTTCGGATTCTCGAAAGATGAGTTGCAACAGTTTGTTTTAAATAATCATATTAAAGGAATAGATCGTATAGTGCCAATTGGCAAAACGACAGATTTCTCTTTGATTTGGGATGGCTATGATTTAATAACAATGTTATCACGTGAAATTTCAATCTTATGATACCTTTTAATAAACCTTATTTAACAGGAAAAGAGGCACATTATATGTACCAGGCAGTGTATGGTGGCAAACTTTCGGGTAATGGGATATTTACCAAGAAATGCCAGGAGTATTTTGAGAAACAGTATGGTTTTAAGAAGTCTCTATTGACGACTTCTTGTACTGACGCTCTGGAAATGTGTGCTATACTGGCTGATATCCAGCCGGGTGATGAGGTGATTGTTCCTTCATATACCTTTGTTTCAACAGCATTGGCTTTTGTTCGTCAAGGAGCAAAGATAGTATTTGCTGATAGTTGTCCTGATAATCCGAATATTGACGCTACACGCATTGAGGAACTGATTACTCCTAAAACAAAGGCGATCGTTCCAGTTCATTATGCAGGAGTGGCTTGTGATATGGATCTTATTATGGATTTGGCACGAAAATACAATCTTTTAGTGATTGAGGACGCTGCTCAGGCGATTGATTCTTATTATAAAGGAAAGCCTTTGGGAAGTATCGGGCATTTGGCAGCTTTCTCATTTCACGAAACTAAAAATATAATTTCTGGGGAAGGCGGAATGTTGGCTATCAATGATGAACGATTTATCCGTCGTGCAGAAATTATTTGGGAGAAAGGTACTAACCGTGCCGAATTCTTCCGTGGGGCGGTAAACAAATACGGTTGGGTTGATACAGGGAGTTCTTTTTTGCCTTCGGAAGTAATTGCTGCGTTTCTGTGGGCGCAGTTAGAAAATTTGGAGAATATCCAATTGCGTAGGAAAGAACTATGGAACCGGTATAATGATGCATTATCAGCAGTAGCTTTACCAAATATTACTCTGCCTAATATTCCTGATTATGCAACCAACAATGCTCATATGTATTATTTGGTTTGTCAATCGTTGGAACAGCGTACTGAATTAATCAAAAAGCTGAAAGAGAATGAAGTGTTAGCTGTATTTCACTATTTGTCATTGCACAGTAGTGAATATTATCATAATAAACATGATGGAAGAGTATTGGCTAATACAGATCATTTTGCAGACTGTTTGCTACGCTTGCCTATGTTCTATGAGTTGACAGATGCGCAGGTCGATGAAATAGTTCGTATTATTGGTAGCTAATGTAAAAACCTTAAAATAATGAAGAAGAAACTAGGTTTATTATTCTTGACAGCATTTGTTGTTAGAGCCATCTTTTGTTTATCTTATAACATTAATGAATTATATCCAGATGCTGCAGGGTATCATATGTATGCAGTGAACCTAATCAATAATGGTTATTTTTCGCCTTTGGAATCCCCTACGGAGGATGTGTTTTTTAGGGAACCAGCAACTGTTTATATCTTGAAAGCTGCGTATCAAGTTGCTTCTTTTTTTGGTGTGGATGTACTCCCAATTTCTGATTATTCTATTGAAAAATATGCAGTATTGGAATATCATCCAGAATTTTATTGGGGAAGGTTGGCTTTTGCTTTTATAGACTCTATTTCTATTTGTTTCTTCTTCTTGACTTTACTATATTTTACTACGGAGAAAAAGGCGACAATTGTTACGGTCATATATTTACTATTTTTTCCATGTTTTTTCTATTTACAAACCTTGTTAAGGGATTCTTTTCAAGTAAGTTTACTGTTAATCCTTAATTACTTTTTTGTTCGATATTTGTTTAAGGGGAGCCGAATATCTTTGTTTTTAGTCGGATTATTACTTGGGATCGCAATTCTGACGTTGAAAGCATTGGCAGTTATTGGATTGGGGATTGTTATATATATATTTATTATTCATAGACGATCTTTAAAAAGGTTCTTTGTAGATGCTGCTTTAGTAACTATTGTTTCTTGCTTAACGATAACTCCTTGGATGATGAAAGTTTATAGGTCATATCCTGATGTTAGGATTGTTAAGGCACTTGGCACTTCTTTTACATTTGATATGGGTGAGTTTTGTACGGCAATGAGAGTGTATCGTTTTTCTGGCCAAATACCGGTTAATGATGCTGAGCAAATATTGGTGAATACTTGGGCAATGGATAGCAAAAAGCAATTTGCACTCTCATTTGATGGGACATTTAAGCATCAAGCGGATTCGGTTTATGCACTTATGGGTGATAAACAGGAGTACTATAAGCAGAAGTTTCATTTATATTCTTATCGTAGAGCTGTAGAAAATTCTTTTTATCCAACTGGTTGGGGATTGCTGTATAATTTTATGTTTAAGTTAAATGAATCTGTGATATCAATATTTCTTTTAATGGGTGCATTGGGTTTCTTAGGCTTTATCTTATTCTTCAGGAAATATTGGAAAGGGTTGATGGTTTACTCTTCTTTAATAGTCACAATGCTTTTTTTACCGTCATTTGGAGATGAAGGTAGAAGGCTACTGGTATTTTATTCTATCTGGATTCCTTTTTCTTTATTGCTAATTAGTAAGATATATTTTTATGTGAAAGGTAGATGGTGCTTTGAGTTGAGGGGTAAATTATAGCAACTTATAGTTGGGATGAATTTTAGGTAAGCGTCTTTTAGCCTGGTTATTTGAAAAAAAAGAGCAACAGTCTTGTTTATATCTGTTAAAGAACTATATCGATAAAAAGTTATTCAAGCTTGGGGCTTATTAGTTCTCCGTTGACAGTTCTTTTTTGAGCGTAAAACTAAAAGAAGCTTACAACTTAGGTAGCTGCTTGATAATTTCACAATTACACCTGCTTTAAGTATATCTTATTTATGATATGTTCTTGTGGACTAAGATTTTGAATGCATAATTCTGGTGCGTGTCCTCTTGATATTTAATTATTAGGATAAACATATCCAACTATAGGAGGTTCTATTCGAATCCATCCTCCATGATTATAAATTAATATTGGGGGGGCTAAAGTTGTTAAGTGCTCATCGTGTACGGTATGATAATATTCATAAAGTGGAACTGTAAACTCGGTCATTTCTTCATAAACATACCCTAAAATCGTGGATTTTCTAAATTTATTACTCTTATTTGTTGTATTTGAGAAACAAATGTTTATATTTGTTATATTGTTAAACTTTAAAGACTATTATTATGAAGAAAATTTATCTATCATTGTTCATTGTTTCTCTTTTCCAGGCATGTACTTCAGATATGGATGAAGTTTTACTGCCAGATGAAATAAGGATGAATAAAGTCATGACTAGACAGGCCTCAGATGGGGAATATGACTTGCTGGGATTTAGTTACGATATTACCGGTGATTATTTACATGTAGATAATGCGAAAAAAATGGTCGTAGACATCAAATCTTTTATCGAAGATCCTAAGAATAAAGATCGATTTTACAACCCAGCAACAATAATTGCGAATGAGGATTTCTATGCAGGTGCAAATGTGGAGGAGTTTTTACAAGAAATAAAAGATAAAAGAATAACAGAAGGTTCAAGTGGGTTAAAAATAGGGCCCTTGTCATTATCAGGTAGTGCTAAAGTAACAAAAGAAAAAAATGAGCGATATTCATACTCAAATAAATATTCATTTGCTCGCGTAGATATAATAAAAAGGATAAAAAGGCTTTATCTGGATGTTGTGGATGCTAATGATCTAATTCCTTATTTGTCTGTTGCATTCATCGAAAATCTAAATAAAATGACACCACAACAATTCGTTGAAGAATATGGTACTCACGTGTTACTTGATATATCTATTGGTGGACGTTTGCAGTTTAATTATAGGTCCGTAATAACTGAAACAGACAGCAATACTGAAAAGAAAAAAATAGTAGAAGCAGGTGCAAAAACTAGTATAGGAATTTTTGGTGCCAGTGGAAGTGGTTCTCATGAAACAACAGAAATTAAAAATCTTAATAAGAAAAATTCAAATTGGGATGTTCAAATCAGTTATCACGGTGGTACCAATAGTGGGCTTAATTATTCGTTAACTTCAACTGAAGGTCTAACGAATATACAATTTAATAAGACTCAATGGGAGGAATCTGTAAATGATAGAAATGCGGCATTAGTGGATATTAATTGGAGTAAAACATTTCCTATATATGAATTTATAGCAGATGCCACGAAGAAGCAGCAAATAAAAAAGGCGGTTGAGAATTATTTGGAAGGCAAGAAACTTCAGACAATGAACCTTATTCCCATGTATGCGCTATTTGACTTGAATGTGTATGACTGTCTTTATACAACAAATTTGAAAGAATATTTAAGCTACCCCATAAATAATGTAACAAAGCATGGTGCCTGTTTCTATGTACATAAAACTCAAGAACCTAACACGATTCCAATTTATAGAGTTTATGATGCAAGTGGACACGACCATATATATATAGTTAGAGGAGGAGAAGCGGAGCTTAATCAATATTTACCATGGACTCAATATGAAGGAATTGAAGGGTATGTATATAGTCCATATCAAACCCCACCAGCGGGTACAATCCCTGTCTATGCTTTTTTTGCTGAAGAAAGCTTAAATTGTATACTTATAACAGATGAAAAGGAGATTCCTAGCTATTCCGAATGGTGCATATATAATGGTATTTTATTTTATGCATATCCTGTATAGATAAAAAACAAAGGACTCAACAAGAGCCCTTTGTAGTTGGTAATAAAACGGGTGTCCGTGAGAAATAACCTTTTTGAAAATGCTCTAATCAAAAACTCTGTCATTAAATGATGTATTTTTTGATTAGTAATGAAGAATATAGAACGAAAAAATATCTGGACGAACTCGTTTCTTTACGTAATAATGGTATGATCAAGGTTATAATCGGTACGTCTAGGTGCGACCTTATTGGCTCTTCGAAATATTCACTTCGTATTTCGAAAGCGACGGTATTTATTAGGTCGTTTTGCAGAATGAGAATATTATAATATGGATGTTGCAATTGAGGCAGCCTTGGATTTATATAAATTGTTGCAATACGATGAAGCTGTTTTGTAATGGGGAAGATATGTTTGCCCTATTTGTGGGATGGAATTCTTGGTTGGGGATTTGTCGTATCTGGTAAATGCTATAGTTTTGGAAAACCATATGGATATGTTTATGAATTAGCTCCATATGTAACTTAATAACATTGGGCATAGGGTAAATTGCCGAATAAAACTAGCACTTTTTATAAAAACTGCAGGTTTTATTCGGCAATTTACCCTATATTTGTCTGTATAACCCTAAAACAAGAAATGATGGATACGCTTTATAGATCATATTACGGTAGATGGTTATACCTTTGGAGTAGGTGGAAAAAATAAACCGCAGAAGCAGGCGCATGATGTGGAGAATGTGTATGTTGTGAAAGATGATATTGAGTACGGGATGCGAAATGTGATTCCTCTTTGGGTATTTGTTTCTTTATATTGAGATAATATGTATATTTGTATGATGTGAACTTAAACAGATTGAAAGATGAGTGGCAAGATTTACCCTATCGGTATACAGAACTTTGAAAAAATTCGTAAAGGTGGCTATTTTTATATTGATAAAACAGCATTGATTTATCAATTGGTGAAAACCGGAAGTTACTATTTTCTGAGTCGTCCGCGCCGTTTTGGCAAAAGTCTGCTCATTTCTACGCTTGAAGCCTACTTTCAAGGAAAGCGGGAGCTCTTTGAAGGGTTGGCTATGGAGAAGCTGGAAAAAGATTGGATAACGTATCCTGTATTACATCTTGATCTTAATACGGAAAAATATGATACTCCGGAAAGTTTGGAGAACAAACTCAACGGGGCATTGGTGGAATGGGAGAAGATGTATGGCGCAGAGCCCTCGGAGAGATCCTTAGCGATGCGTTTTGAGGGGATTATTAAACGTGCCTGTCGACAGGAAGGACAGCGTGTGGCTATTCTTGTGGATGAGTATGATAAGCCGATGTTGCAGGCCATTGGTAATGATGCCTTGCAAAAGAGTTTTCGCAATACATTGAAAGCTTTCTATGGCGCATTGAAAAGTCAGGATGGCTGTATTAAGTTTGCTATGTTGACGGGAGTTACCAAGTTCGGTAAATTTAGTGTGTTCAGTGATTTGAATAACCTGAATGACATTTCAATGTGGAACAAGTATATAGACATTTGTGGCGTCAGCGAACAGGAGTTATACGATAATCTGGATGTTGAGCTTCATGAGTTTGCCAACATACAAGGGGTGACGTATGAGGAGATATGTGCCCGGTTGAAAGAGATGTATGATGGTTATCATTTTACGCACAATTCTAAGGGAATGTACAATCTTTTCAGTCTGCTTCATGCTTTTAATCGGAATGAGTTTGGGAGTTATTGGTTTGAAACGGGTACTCCTACTTATTTGGTGGAGTTGCTGAAGAAACACCATTACGACCTTCATCGGATGGCTCATGAAGAAACCGATACCCAAGTGCTGAACAGCATTGACTCTGAATCTACCAATCCTATTCCGGTAATCTATCAGAGCGGGTACCTTACCATTAAAGGGTATGATGAAGAATTTGGAATTTACCGTTTAGGTTTTCCTAATCGCGAAGTGGAGGAAGGATTTATCCGTTTTCTGCTTCCTTATTATGCGAACGTGGATAAAGTGGAATCTCCCTTTGAAATTCAGAAATTCGTTCGTGAGGTACGTGCCGGTGATTACGAATCTTTTTTCCGTCGCCTGCAAAGTTTCTTTTCCGATATTCCATACGAGCTTGCTCGCGAATTGGAGCTACATTATCAGAATGTACTTTATATTGTATGTAAACTGGTAGGTTTTTATGTAAAAGCGGAATATCATACGAGTGAAGGCCGTGTGGATATGGTATTGCAGACTGACAAGTTCATTTACATTATGGAATTTAAACTGAATGGTACAGCGGAAGAAGCTCTGCAACAGATAAATGACAAACACTATGCCCGACCATTTGAAACGGATCCACGAAAACTTTTTAAGATTGGTGTGAATTTCAGTGCTGAAACGAGAAATATAGAAAAGTGGTTGGTCGAAAATTGAACTGCCCCTGCGCCGGAAATAAAATATTTATTTCTCATATTCTCATAAATAGATGCTAAACATTAGATAATCAATAATGTAAACTATGAGAAATACTTTTAAAATTGGTATTTCTCATAGTTTTATTCGCAAATAGACCTTGATTTGGCTTATTTCTCATACCTGTTGAACTCATTTCTCATAATGTCCCGGTGTTGGTATATAAATAGGCTGTGTGGGCTTACCTATATTCTGTAAGTAGCCTTGTGCTTTAAGGCGACGGATTTGCCTACTGGCCATACTTTGAGTGAAACTGCAGAGCGACTGCATATTACTACGGGTTAATACGGGGTGAGTTGCAAAATATCCAGTGAGTTTCTTGTCGATCTCTTCTTCAGAAAGAGAAGCGGAATGTGGCTTGTATTTTGAACGTCGTAGATGAGTGCTCATGCACAAACCTTTTAAATCTCTATCAGCTTGGAAGTTAATGGACTTAAGTTTTACTTTGTCTGCACGGGTGGTAAGTGAGTGCACGGGTTCGGTGGCCTGTAGTGTAACCTGAAAATAGCCGATTCCATCCAGGTGTACTCGTTCTCCCTCGCACAGATGGTTGCCCATGCATCTGCTCAATTCCATTAACATGGCTTCTACTTCTGCTTTCCCGAAAGTGGTTGCCATGTGGATTTCTCTTGCCAGCTTTTGAGTGGTCACATGTTGAAAATTAACCACCCGTGGGTGGTAACTAGGTTCTTCCCCTTCTTTTTCCGGTTGGGGATTCTTATAAAACTCGAACTGTATTGCCATCTTTGTTTTAATTTAATGGTTGTTTATATGTTATGTACTGATGCTCTTAGTGTATCTCGCTTTTATTCTTTTATTATTCAACCGCCATCCTGATTGTTCCACTAGAGTGAACGGCTCTTTTCACTCTAGTAGACAGAACTTTTTACTGTAGTGAACAGGCCTGTGCACTCTAGTGGAACGATTGGGATGCTCTTTCAAAGATACGACATTATTAGGTGAAAAACAAGTAATTAACTAGTTGTTTGCATGAAAGAAATAGCTAGATGTTTGGTAAGATAAGCTTGGCGGATAAATAGGAGAACAGTTGTGTCTGACTATGAGAAATACCCTGAAAGAGTATGAGAAATAGCGGTTTTTTGAAGAAAATCGATGAGGATTGTATGAGAAATACCTATTTTAAAAACGTTTCTCATAATGTACTTCTTTGATTATATGTGCTTTATCTGAAATCTATGAGAATATGAGAAATAGAATTGAAAAATCTTTTCTAGTAGAAAGATGAAATAAGTATTCTCTGAAAAGTTGTTTGTGTGGAATATTTACAGTATATTTGTATCGTAATAATCGCCCTACAAAACACATGCAGGACAAATAAATGAAGTAATGAGAATAACACTGGTAAGAGACGATGGCAAGGTGAACACTATGCGTACGTTAAGAATCGAACAGCTCGTAGAGCAAATGAAAGTGGAAACCAAAATGCAGCCCGTCTCAAAAATGAGAGAAGTCCTGCCTTTTATGCTTCCGGGTGATAAAAATGATTATGTACAGAAAGTACCGAAGTTAATACCCGCCGCAGCCTTTTTTCGCAAAGGCGGCATAACGGCGATGAGTGAATATAACGGAATTGTGATGATTCAGGTCAACAACTTGTCCGGACACATGGAGGCGGATGAAGTGAAAGAGCGGGTAAAGGAGCTTCCGCAGACTTACTTAGCTTTCACCGGATCTTCCGGAAAGTCTGTGAAAGTATGGGTACGTTTTACTTATCCCAATGATCTTCTGCCGACAACTAGTGAGGAAGCGGAGCTTTTTCATGCGCATGCCTATCGGTTGGCAGTGAAGTTTTATCAGCCACAACTTCCTTATGATATTGAACTGAAAGTACCTTCATTGGAGCAATATTGTCGTTTAACTTTTGACCCGGACCTGTATTTTAATCCCGAAGCAATGCCTATTTATATGAAGCAGCCTGCGGCTATGCCGGGTGAGGTGACTTATCGCGAACGGGTACAAACGGAAACGTCACCATTGCAACGGCTTGCGCCGGGATATGAAAAATGCAATGCGCTTTCTGTCCTTTTCGAAGCGGCTTTTGCACGTGCGCTGGATGAAGAGGCTGATTATCATCCGGAAGGAGACAAACAATCGCTGTTGATTAATCTTGCTGGACATTGTTTTCGTGCCGGTATTCCTGAGGAAGATACAGTACGGTGGTCTCGTGCCCATTATCGCTTGCCGAAGGATGATACATTGGTTCGGGAGACTGTGCGGAATGTATACCGGTCTTCAGAGGGATTTGCGAGTAAGAGCAGTCTGTTGCCGGAACAATTATTTGTCATGCAGATGGATGAGTTTATGAAACGACGTTATGATTTCCGTTTCAACCAACTGACATCACAAGTGGAATGTCGTGAACGAAATAGCTTTAATTTTTATTTTCGTCCGGTGGATAAGCGGTTGATGGCAAGTATTGCAATGAATGCACATTATGAAGGGCTTAAACTTTGGGATAAAGATGTGGTACGTTATCTGAATTCGGATCATGTGCCGGTTTATCAGCCTATTGAGGACTTTCTTTATGACCTTCCTCATTGGGATGGTAAAGATCACATCGGCGATCTTGCCAAGCGAGTTCCTTGTGATCATCCTCATTGGGGGCAATTGTTTCGGCGCTGGTTTCTCAGTATGATAGCACATTGGCGTGGAATGGGAAAGAATCATGCAAACAGTACTTCTCCTATATTAATCGGTCCACAGGCTTATCGTAAGTCTACATTTTGCCGGTTAATTTTGCCTCCATGCTTGCAGGCTTATTATACGGATAGTATTGATTTTAGCAGGAAGCGGGATGCCGAGCTATATTTGAATCGTTTTTTACTGATTAATATGGATGAGTTCGATCAGATTGGCATTAATCAGCAGTCTTTCCTCAAGCATATTCTACAGAAGCCTGTTGTCAACACACGGCGACCGAATGCTTCGGCAGTGGAGGAACTCCGTCGGTATGCTTCTTTTATAGGAACGAGTAATCATAAAGATTTGCTGACGGATACTTCCGGCAGTCGTCGTTTTATCGGTGTGGAGGTGACTGGAGTGATTGACGTGGTCCGTCCTATTGACTATGAGCAATTGTATGCGCAGGCAATGGCACTGCTGCGCAGTAATGAGCGCTACTGGTTTGATGAGAAAGAAGAGGCTATAATGACGGAAGCTAACCGGGAATTTGAACAGTCGCCAGTAATTGAACAATTGTTTCAGGTGTATTATCGGGCGGCAGAGGAGGAAGAAGAAGGAGAATGGCTGCTTGCTGCGGATATATTGCAGCGGATACAAAAGGCAAGTAAAATGAAGTTTTCTTCCGGACAAGTTAATTATTTCGGGCGTATCTTGCAGAGATTGGGCGTAAAGTCGTTCAGGAAAACACGCGGGGTTTATTATCATGTGGTGCCTGTTGGGCAAGGGTGATGATGAAATAATGCACGAGATGTGCATTTTATTATTTTATAATAATTATCTTTGCGTAATAACGTGGGATATACGAAGACTATGATAAGAAATCCTTTTATAACAAGTGGATATGTGTCTGCTGATTATTTTTGTGACCGTCAGCAAGAAAGCGAACAGTTGGTACGCGAAGTGATGAATGGGAATAACCTGGCTCTTGTCTCTACCCGACGAATGGGAAAGACGGGCCTGATCCGTCATTGCTTTCAGTTTCCTGAAATTAAGCATGGCTATTACACCTTCTTTATTGATATATATGACAGCCGGTCATTGCGCGATTTGGTATTTGCGCTTAGCAAAGAGATTTTGGAAGTACTGAAACCTGTGGGGAAGAAAGCTTTGCATGGTTTTTGGGAATGTGTGAAATCTTTGCAAGCCAGTATCTCTTTTGATGTGAATGGTATGCCTTCTTTGAATTTGGGATTAGGAGATATACAAGCTCCGGCTACTACGCTCGATGAAATCTTCCGGTATTTAGAGCAAGCGGATAAGCCTTGTTTGATTGCCATTGATGAATTTCAGCAGATTACCGGATATGCAGAGAAAAATGTAGAGGCTACTCTCCGGACTTATGTGCAGCATTGTAATAATGCGCGTTTCATTTTTGCCGGGAGCCAGCGACATGTGATGGGGAATATGTTTCTGACGCCTTCCAGACCTTTTTATCAAAGTGTGTCAATGATGCATTTGGAAAGTATTCCTTTAGAAGAATACATTCGTTTTGCATGTATGCATTTCAAACGTGCAGGCAAAGAAATGGAAGAAAGTGCTGTTACCACAGTTTATCAACAGTTTGAAGGAGTCACATGGTATATACAAAAAGTATTGAATACACTTTATGATATGACCCCGGAGCACGGAGTCTGTAAAGTGGAAATGGTGTCAGAGGCCATTCGGCAGATTATTGATTCATTCAGATATACTTATTCGGAAATCCTTTTTCGTTTGCCGGAAAAGCAAAAGGAGTTACTGATTGCTATCACTAAAGAGGGAAAAGCGAAAGCTATCACTTCCGGTGCTTTCATAAAGAAATACAGACTGGCTTCAGCCAGTTCTGTGCAGTCAGCATTGAAAGGATTATTAGAAAAGGATTTTGTGACCCAAGAAAAGGGAGTGTATCAAATATATGATCGTTTCTTGGGTATTTGGTTGAAAGAGAATTATTGAGTCATTTTTCGTTTGTTGAAATGTGCTTTTCGATAAATCGCGTTAATAATTAGCTGAAACTACTGCCTGTTAATCAGTTTTATTGTATCTTTGCGGTCTTAACTTTTTTAATGGTAAATAATGAAGGAATTTCTACAACTAATGCGACGTTTCGTGTCGCCTTATAAGAAGTATATCGGCTGGGCTATTTTGCTGAATATTTTGTCTGCTGTATTCAACGTATTTTCGTTCACTTTCTTGATTCCTATTCTGAGTATTCTGTTTAAAACAGAAGGAGCGGATAAAGTATACCATTTTATGGAATGGGGTAGTGGAGATTTAGCGGATGTTGCCAAGAATAACTTCTATTATTACATATCTCAGATGATCGTGGATAATGGTCCCACTATGGCTCTTATATTCTTGGGACTGTTCCTGATGGTAATGACATTGTTTAAAACCGGTTGTTACTTTGCTTCTTCAGCCGTGATGATTCCATTGCGTACAGGAGTGGTACGTGATATTCGTATTATGGTGTATGCTAAGGTTATGCGTCTGCCGATGTCTTTCTTTTCGGAAGAAAGAAAGGGAGATATTATAGCTCGTATGAGTGGTGATGTAGGAGAAGTGGAAAATTCCATCACTAGTTCATTGGATATGTTGATGAAAAGTCCAATTCTGATTATTATATATTTTGTGACATTGGTTACGGTTAGTTGGCAGTTGACACTCTTTACTATCGTTGTGTTGCCGGGAATGGGCTGGTTGATGGGAGTGGTCGGAAGAAAACTGAAGCGTCAGTCATTGGAGGCGCAGTCGAAATGGAGTGATACAATGTCGCAATTGGAAGAAACACTAGGAGGCTTGCGCATCATCAAGGCTTTTATTGCGGAAGATAAAATGATTAACCGCTTCACCAAATGTAGCAACGAGCTCCGGGATGCGACAAACAAGGTTGCCATACGTCAGGCTATGGCTCATCCGATGAGTGAGTTTTTAGGAACAATCCTGATTGTAGCTGTATTGTGGTTTGGAGGTACATTGATTTTGGGACAGAATGCAAGCATCGATGCTCCTACATTCATCTTCTATATGGTTATCTTATATAGTGTAATCAATCCGTTGAAAGACTTTGCAAAAGCTGGATACAACATTCCGAAAGGTCTGGCTTCCATGGAACGTGTTGATAAAATCCTGAAGGCAGAGAATAAGATTAAGGAAATTCCGAATCCGAAACCGTTGAAGGGTTTGAATGATAAAATAGAATTTAAAGATATCTCTTTCAGCTACGATGGTAAGAGAGATGTGTTGAAACATGTAAATCTGACAGTTCCTAAAGGGCAGACGATTGCATTAGTAGGACAATCCGGCTCCGGGAAATCTACATTAGTCGATTTGTTGCCACGTTACCATGATGTGCAGGAAGGCGATATCACTATTGACGGAACGAGTATCCGTGATGTGCGTATTGCAGATTTGCGTAGTTTGATTGGTAATGTAAACCAGGAGGCTATTCTGTTCAATGATACATTCTTCAATAACATCGCTTTTGGTGTGGAGAATGCTACAATGGAACAAGTGGTAGAGGCGGCCAAGATTGCCAATGCACATGATTTCATTATGGAGAAACCGGAAGGATATAATATGAATATCGGTGACCGTGGTGGAAAATTGTCCGGTGGTCAGCGCCAGCGTATCAGTATTGCCCGTGCCATCCTGAAGAACCCTCCGATTCTGATTCTCGATGAGGCTACTTCTGCTTTGGATACCGAATCAGAACGTCTTGTGCAGGAAGCGTTGGAACGTTTGATGAAAACACGTACGACGATTGCTATTGCCCACCGTCTTTCTACGATTAAAAATGCAGACGAAATCTGCGTATTGTATGAAGGAGAAATTGTGGAACGTGGTAAGCATGAGGAACTTATAGAATTAAACGGTTATTACAAACGCCTGCATGATATGCAACAATTGTAATGCAGCATTTGTAATTTTTTGATAGTGCAATGATATTATTAAGTTTTGATACAGAAGAATTTGATGTACCTCGTGAACATGGCGTAGACTTTTCGCTGGATGAAGCGATGAAAGTATCAGTCTATGGTACGACTAGAATACTGGACTGCCTGAAAAAGAATGGGGTGAAAGCCACCTTCTTCTGTACAAGCAATTTTGCAGAAAATGCGCCGGAGGTGATGCGGCGCATTATGGACGAAGGACATGAAGTTGCTGCGCATGGATGTGACCATTGGCAGCCGCAGGCTTCAGATGTCAGTCGTTCAAAAGAAATCCTGGAACGTCTTACCGGCAGAACGATAGAAGGCTATCGCCAGCCACGTATGTTTCCCGTATCAGATACAGAACTTGAACGAATGGGGTATGTGTACAACTCCTCATTGAATCCCGCATTTATCCCCGGAAGATATATGCATTTGTCGGAGCCGCGTACCTGCTTTATGACAGGCAAACTGCTTCAGATCCCGGCTTCTGTAACTCCATGGATTCGTTTCCCGCTATTTTGGTTGTCTTGTCATAATCTGCCGATGTGGCTTTATCAAAGCCTGATAAACCGGGTATTGAAGCATGACGGATATTTTGTGACTTATTTCCACCCGTGGGAATTCTACCCATTGGGTGAACATCCTGAATTTAAGATGCCTTTTATCATCCGCAATCATTCCGGTAAAGGAATGGAGGAACGTCTGGATATGCTTATCCGCAACCTGAAAGAAAAAGGCTATCCTTTTATGACTTACTCGGAGTTTGCGCAGATAAAACTGGCTGAACTAAATAAACCGGACAAAAAATGATTAAATTGGCTATTGTATCCCCCTGCTATAATGAGGAGGAAGTGTTGGAAGATTCGGCCGCCCGTTTGACAGCCTTGTTTGATGAGCTGGTGGCAAAAGAAAAGATCAGTGCCGACAGCTTTGTGCTCTTTGTGAATGATGGCAGTAAAGATCGTACATGGAGCATTATTAAGAAACTGCACGGGACGAATCCTTATATAAAAGGAATGAATCTGGCAAGGAACGTGGGGCATCAGTATGCCATCATGGCCGGTATGATGACCGCTAAAGACTGGAGTGATGCCGTTATTACCATTGATGCCGATTTGCAGGATGATCTGAATGCGATTGAGGAGATGATAGATGCCTATACGGAAGGATATGATGTAGTATACGGGGTGAAAGTATCCCGTCAGGCAGACCCGATGTTGAAACGTCTTTCCGCAACGGCTTTTTATAAATTACAGCACCGGATGGGAGTAGAGACTATCTACAATCATGCGGATTTTCGTTTTTTGAGTCGGAGAGTACTGGAACAGTTATCTCATTATCAAGAACGTAATGTCTATTTGCGTGGTATTATTCCATTGTTGGGTTTCCCTTCTACTACGGTAGATGATGTGATCCGGGAACGGACAGCCGGAACCTCCAAATATACAGTAAGAAAGATGTTCAGCCTGGCTTTAGACGGAATAACCTCTTTCTCGGTAAAGCCTATTTACGGTATTGTTTATCTGGGAGGTATCTTTGTCTTCATCAGTATTCTGATAGGAATCTATGTGCTTTACGCATTGATTTCGGGCACTGCGGAACACGGCTGGGCCTCTTTGATGTTATCTATCTGGTTTGTTGGCGGAGTTGTTCTATTGTCTATAGGAGCTGTCGGACTGTATATTGGTAAAATCTATAAAGAAGTAAAACGTCGCCCGCTCTATAACGTGGAAGAAGTGTTGTACGATGATCAGAATAAGTAAGGCTATACTCGACAAGCATCCGGACTGGCGGGATAAGTTCTGGCAATTCGTCCGTTTTGGAGTTGTCGGCACTATATCTTCGGCCATTCATTATGGCGTATATTGCCTGGTCTTGTTGGTTGCGAATGCCAACATCTCCTTTACGGCAGGTTATGCAGTGGGATTTGTCTGTAACTACTTTCTGACTACTTTCTTCACTTTTCGTTCCAAGCCATCCTCTCATAATGCGATCGGCTTTAGTTTTAGCCATCTGATTAATTACTTGCTTGAAATCGGTTTGCTGAACCTCTTCCTTTGGATAGGGGCGGGTGAACTGCTGGCACCGATACTGGTAATGATCATTGTGGTACCGATCAATTTCCTGATTCTTCATTTCGTCTACATCTACAAAGGGAGAAAATAATTTTATTAGATCTCTTTTATTTAATTCATAAAAAGAAAAGGCTATTATGAAACGTTTTCTAAATCTTGTAGTATATATACTTACGATACATGTTTCGGCTTTGCTGATCGCAGGGCTGTTTCGCCTGGTACTTTTTATCTCATCCTATCATCAATTGACTTCTGAAGCCTTGTCGGATAAGAACCTGTCGGTGCTTGCTTTTGTACATGGTGTCTGGTTTGATAATGTGATAGGTTGCTACATACTTCTGTTGCCGCTGGCAGTTGCGGTGGTGTGTGGAGTATGCAACTATTATGGGAAAGCGTTGTTCCGTTTCTTTACGATCTTTTTCAGTGTCTTTTATGGATTGGTTTATTTAATCAGTGCGTCGGACATTCCTTATTTTGCCTATTTCTTTAAACATATCAACTCTTCCATATTCGAATGGTTCGGTTATGCGGGGACTACTGCCGGAATGATACTGGGTGAAAGTGCCTATTACCTGTCCATCGGATTATTCCTGCTCTTTTTGGCCGGGTTTATAGTATGGCTTGTCTGTCTGGCGCATTATTTCCACCGTCGCAGCCTTACCATTTCCGCTCCGTTTCCTTATTGGAAGAGAGGAGTTGCGGCTTTGGTTGGAGCTTGTCTGATCGGTCTCTGCATCTTTGGAATTCGGGGGCGTACAGGTTATAATCCGATCAAAGTGAGTGCGGCATATTTCTGTCAGGATGCTTTTCTGAATCAGTTGGGAGTAAGCCCCACTTTTAATCTGCTGACGAGTGTGATGGATGATATGCGTCCTGAAAATAAGTACTTGCATCTGATGGATGAGCAGGAAGCCATAGCTAAGGCGCAAGCCCTGCTCAACCGTCCGGGAGAGGCAGCCGTCTCACCATTGGCTGTGTACAGGCATGCTTCAGAACCAGATAGCGTGCAGCAAGGTCGGTCCAATGTTGTACTGATTATGATGGAATCTATGTCCAGTAAACTGATGAAGCATTTCGGGCAATCAGAGACGCTGACTCCTTTTCTGGATAGTCTTTATACTCGTTCTCTTAGTTTCCGTAATTTCTATTCGGCAGGAATCCATACGAATCATGGTTTGTATGCCACCTTATATTCTTTCCCGGCGATGATGAAACGGAACCTTATGAAAGGTTCTGTCATTCCCCGCTATTCGGGACTGCCTACTGTTCTGAAAGAAAATGGTTATTATAACCTTTTCTTTATGACGCACGAAGGGCAGTATGACAATATGAACGCATTCTTCCGGACAAACGGCTATGACGAAGTGTTCTCACAAGAAGATTATCCGGCTGATAAGGTTGTGAATAGCTTTGGAGTGCAGGATGATTTCCTGTATGACTATGCAGTTCCCGTATTGAATCGGCGGGCTGCCACCGGAGAGCCTTTCTTTGCTACTTTGTTGTCCATCAGCAATCATCCGCCGTATGTGATACCTCCTTTCTTCCATCCGAAAACGAGTGAACCCGAGACGCAGATTGTTGAGTACGCGGATTGGGCTTTGCGTAAGTTTTTTGAAGAGGCACGTAAACAGCCTTGGTTTGATAATACGATATTTGTGTTAGAAGGAGATCATGGCAAACTGGTGGGAGACGCCGAATGTGAGCTGCCGGAATCTTATAACCATATCCCGCTGATGATTTACTCCAGTCGTATTCATCCGGAAGAGAGAAATACTTTTGGGGGGCAGGTAGATATACAGCCCACGATATTGGGGCTGCTGAATATTGATTATCTGCAGAATAATTTTGGAGTGGATTTGTTGAAGGAAAAACGTCCCTGTATGTTTTATACTGCCGACAATATGATTGTGGGACGCAATGATACGTTATTGTATCTTTATAATTACGAGACGCAGCAGGAATTCACTTATCATATAGACAATGGCAAATTGAAAGCCGTCCCGATGGACGATCACTTTCTGCCTTTAAAAGAATATAGTTTTTCCATGCTCCAATCGGCAGAGTTCCTTGTGAAGCATGGAAAAACGGTAAATTCGCTCCCTTTTACTCAACAATAGGGGTCGTTTCGGTATTTTCAGGCTGTTCGTTTTTAACGAACTTGTATACTTTGGCTATTTGCCGGAGCACTCGTTTGGGAGATTCGTAAACCTGTTCAAACTGATACCCCTCCTTCTCAAATTCAGGAAGATATTTTTCTGCGTCATTGGTGCCGATCAGCAAGAAGCCTTTGGTAGGACGTTTCTGATAGAAGTTGTCGAGACGGTTATGCAGATAGAAATTAATCTCGAAGTAATGCACAGGGTCACCTGCCGCATGCAGACTTTCTTCAATGAATTCGTAAATAGTTCCTTCGCTTTCCGGCGCAATCTTTTCGATCTCTGCAGCGACGAATTTGACGGATTTCGAATTTAATGCTGCCGGCTGATAAGCACCGTCCAACGCAAGGTATAATCCCATGGTAAGCACGACGAGAGCATACAAGAAGCGGTTGCTCAATGTGTGTTTCCGTTGATAGAACCACCAGTAGATACCGAGGACGGTAGGAACGGCAACCAGAAACAAGGCTCCTGCGCCGCTGATATTCTGTATGGCGCGCATGAAATTAATGTTGTCCTGTGCGTGACGCCCGTGGAAAATTGTTTCCGGGATGAGTCCGCATTTTAACACAATGAAGCAAGTGAACAGCAACAGACTGATTACCGCAAGAATACTTCCATATACTTTAATGACTTTGGATTGCTTCTTGACCAGATAAAATAAATATTTGGCAAGGAAATAAGCGATGAAAGGATAGATAGGCATCAGATAGACACTGCGTTTGCTCTGCGGGATGCAGTAGAAAACGAAGATTACGACGATGCTGGTGAAAGAGAATAAATCCACCGGATCCATATTCTTTATCCATGCAGTGAAACGTTTCCACCAGGCGGCCGGCCGGATGCTGAACTTATGGTAAGTCAGGCTGAACAGGGAAAGTACGGCCAACAGTGTCCAGGGGACGTAGCCGGCAAATAAGGTCACAAAATTATAGTGCCAGGGGTTCACGCATGAATTATAACTCATGGTATTGGTCATGCGGCCGAGGTTTTCCTCCATCACTAATGCGAGGAATTCTTCTCCGCCTTGTTGGTAGGCGGCTACGTACCAACAGAAGGGCAGAATGAGAGAAAGGATAGCCCAGGCGGAAAGTAGCAGGAATGCCTTGAAGAAGTTGACACCCCGGAGTAACAAGAATATGCCTACAACTAAACATGGAATGATAGTGCCTACCGGTCCTTTAGTCAGTGTTCCGCAGCTCATCAGGAGAATGGCCAGCCAGGGAATGCCTTTGAGCCCTTTCTCATACCATTTGTAGAGACAATAAAGAGCACCGACAGTGAGCGCTGTCAGCACCATGTCCACCCGGCAGTTTGCTCCGGCCCGGTGTAACTCGAAATTAGTCAGAGTGATAAAGGCAGCCAGCAACGACAGTTGCACTCCTTTTCTTTTGGCAAAGAACAGAAAACCGCAGAGAGTCATGGCGATCAAGGCGATGGCGGATGGCAGGCGGGAAGTCATTTCTGTGACTTGCCCTCCGTTCACTACTGCTGATACAGCAGCGATGCTCCAGTGAAAGAAAGGTGGTTTATAAGCCATTTCTCCTCCGTTGTTTCTGGGTAAGATCCAGTTTCCGCTATCCAGCATGGAGTAGGAAACAATGGATTCGCGAGGCTCACCTTTCGTGTGGTACTCCGACAAGCCGAGGAAAGGCAAGATAGTAACTACGCAAATGACTAATAACAGCCAGAAAGCTTTACTTGAAGTCAATGTTTTCATCTTTTCATCTATTGAAATTTATATTCTTTTATTTTCTGCCGAAGTCGGCCGGAATTTCTCCCCATTCTTTCGTTTCCCATTTCAGGATACGAGTGGTATACGTGTTTCCCCGCAACCATTTTTCTGCCCGTTCAATCAATAAAAACAGTTCTTCCGTTTCCGGAGTGCGGGGAAGTTTGGTTTTGCACTTCTTCTGTCGTACCCAGCTGATCGCATTGGCGCTGTCGCTGTAAATAGGCATATCGAAACCTTTGTTCTTCAACAACGCCAACCCGTGTACGATGGCTAGAAACTCACCGATATTATTCGTGCCTTTCATCGGGCCGAAATGAAAAATTTCCTGCCGGCTGGCAATATGTACTCCACGATACTCCATCGGTCCCGGATTACCGCTACAGGCTGCGTCGACTGCCAGACTGTTGTCGATCACGCAAGAGGGTAAAGTATCTGACGAAGGTTTGGAAGCTCCTGCTTTAGACTTTGCATTTTTGCCGATATAAGCATAGGGGGACATTGTCAACGCGCGTTCCGCTTCTTCGCGCGTATCGAATGATTTGTATTTGGCAGCTTCGTATCCTTTGATTTGAAGCTGGCAGTCTGTCCAGGAAGTGTAAATCCCGGGTGTGACTCCCTCCCATACGACATAAAATTTCTGTTTAGCCATTTTTCTGACAATAAATTTAGATAGTCAATGAATTGACGCTGCGAAGGTACAAATATATTCTCTAACTGAACAAGTTAGGGAGGATACTTGTTATAAAAAAAAGAGAGTTTTAAGAATATAAAATAAGAAAGGAACTATCATGGAAAGATCTTTTAGTGAGGCTTTGAAACAACGTCGGACTTACTATTCAATTACTAATCAGTCACCTATATCCGATCAGGAGATCGAATGTATCGTTAATATGACCGTGCGCCACGTACCGTCAGCATTCAATTCGCAGACTACACGTGTGGTGCTCCTGTTGGGAGAGTCTCATAAGAAATTGTGGCAGATCGTGAAAGATGCATTGAAGAAGATTGTACCGGCTGAAGCTTTTATAAAGACAGAAGAGAAGATAGATCATTCCTTTGCCTGTGGCTACGGAACTGTACTGTTCTTTGAGGATCAAAAGGTAGTGAAAGGACTTCAGGAAGCTTTCCCGTCTTATCAGGAGAACTTCCCGGGATGGTCATTGCAGACTTCTGCCATGCACCAGTTGGCTATCTGGGTGATGCTTGAGGATGTAGGTTTCGGAGCATCGCTGCAACACTATAACCCGTTGATTGATGAAGAAGTGCGCCGTGCATGGAACTTGCCGGAACATTGGCATCTGATTGCGGAAATGCCGTTCGGACTTCCTATTGGCAAACCGGGTGAAAAAGAATTTCAGCCGCTTGAAGAACGGGTAAAAGTCTTCAAATAATGAATGACGGAGAATGAACAAAAGAGATTGAAAAAGAAGAAATTCATAACTGATAACTAATAATTATCTGTTATCCATTATCTATTATCTATTAAATGACTAATTTTGTGAGCAAAATTAGTCATTTATGGTTCGTATCTTCCTTACCGGCTATATGGGTGCCGGAAAAACGACGCTGGGGAAAGCATTTGCCCGGCAAATGAATATACCGTTCGTTGATCTGGACTGGTATATCGAAGAGCGTTTTCACAAAACCGTTGGAGAATTATTCACAGAACGAGGCGAAACAGGATTCAGGGAACTGGAGCGGAATATGCTCCATGAAGTAGCCGAGTTTGAGAATGTGGTCATTTCGACGGGAGGTGGAGCGCCTTGTTTTTTTGATAATATGGACTTTATGAACCGGACTGGAAAGACGGTTTTTCTCGATGTACATCCGGACGTATTGTTCAGACGCTTGCGTGTGGCTAAGCAGCAACGTCCTATTCTTCAGGGGAAAGAGGATGACGAACTGAAAGCGTTTATCGTTCAGGCGCTTGAGAAGCGCGCGCCTTTCTATCATCAGGCACAATATATCTTTAATGCAGACGAACTGGAAGACCGTTGGCAGATTGAAACATCGGTGCAACGTTTGCAACAACTTCTTGGATTATAATCTGTGCCTAAATTGTATATCAGACTTTATTTTTTTGATACTCTTTATTGTTCATTCGGTCAATATTTGTACCTTGCACTCGTTATGAGATTTTTTATTGACTAATAACACAAAATTAAGGTAAAGTCTATATCATGAAAACTTTAAAAGAGAAATTTGGGGAGTTATCCGCTAGAATTAAAGCGTCCGGACAGCCTGCAAGGGTATGGTTCCCACAGTATACACCGGCCTCATTATTAAATGCGGAAAATTGGTGGGAAGCATTGGCTGTATGTGAATATGCTTTGGATACGAAAGAAGACGAGAAATTAACAGAAGATTTTTTTGAACTGATATTCAGTGCTTTTGATTGTAATGTAGAGGTTGATCTCAACGAAGAAGAATATGAATTCTGGTGGGAAAAGGTGATACAGGTATGCGATCGTGTAGCAGTGTTCAGCGGTGCGGGATGGGCACAGAAGGGTGCGCAATATTCTGAAGCCCGTTATGGAAAGCGGGATATGAGTTATTTGTTTCCATGCTACGAAAAGGCTGCCGATATGGGTTGGCCCGAAGCGGAAGCAACTGTTGCCTATTGGCAATACATGGGATTCTATTGCGAACAAAATAAAGAAGAGGGCGAACGACGTTTTGCCGCTCTCACTTCTCCCGAAGCTATTTTATGGGGAAAACATTATCGTGCTTTTGTCGAAGAATTTACAGGCGATGAGGCGAAGGCATCACAGATGCGTCATGACCTGCTTGCCGAACTGCCTGAAGGAGAACGTCTGCGTGCTCATGTATATGCAGCGCTGGGAGACGCACTCGACAGGGCGGAAGCTGGTGTGGCGGAGGAAGCAGCTTGCTACGAAAAGTCTTTGGAGGTAGTTCCCAATCTTTATAGTCTTAAAAATCTGGCTACGCTTTATTTCCGTTATCCGGAACTGAATAAACCGAAAGAACTGGGCTTTGAACTTTGGGAAAAAGCCTGGCGTGCAGGTGTGTGGGCTGCCGCTAACTTCCTGGGGTATACTTATCAGAAAGAAGAATGGCTGGATATGCCGAAAGCTATTGAATGGCTGGAAAAGGGTATGCTTTATTGTGAATCTTACAGTGCGTATGAACTGGCGGTGATCTACCTGTATAATGATGAATATAAGAACGTGGAACGTGGACTGATGTGCCTGAACCGTTGTGTGGAAGATGACTATATAAAGGGTATCGAAAAACTGGCTAATATCTATTTCAACGGTGATTTGGTGGAAGAGGACATGAATCGTGCGAAAGAATTGCTGGAGAAGGCTATTGAGCTGGAGTCGGGAAATGCTGCTTATTGTTTGGGCTGGATGTATGAGCGTGGTTTCTTGTCTGAAGAACCGGATTATGTGAAGGCGTTGGAGCTTTATGAAAAGGCAGCTTCGCTGAATAATGCCGACGGATATTGTCGGATGGCGCTTTACCTGGCTAATGGATATAGCGGTGTAAAAGATGCTGATAAGTCAAGAGAATGTTATGAAAAAGCAGCTGAATTGGGCTCTTGTTTTGCTCTTTTAGAATTGGCGTTCTTGTATGAGAATGGCGATGGAGTGGAGGAGAACTATGAAAAAGCATTTGAACTGATTAGTAAGGCTGCTGAACAAGGTTATCCTTATGCGATGCTCTGTTCTGGTCTTTATATGGAAAAGGGTGTTCTTGGTGAAGCAAAACCGGAAGAGGCTTTCGTTTGGTATACAAAGGCGGCTGAAGCGGGTGATAATGATGCGAACTTTGCTCTGGGACGCTGCTATAAAGAAGGAATCGGAACGAAAGAAGACTGGGATAAGGCACTCGAATGGTTTGGCAAAGGGGCGGAGAAGGGAGAGTCCCGTTGTTTGACAGAGATGGGCCTGGCTTATGAGAATGGCAATGGCGTGGAAGAAAATCCACAAAAGGCTGTGGAGTATATGACGAAAGCGGCAGAACAGGACTATGGTTATGCCCAGTTTAAAATGGGAGATTATTATTTCTTTGGTTGCGGTCCCTGTCTGGAAGACAATAAAAAGGCTGTGGAATGGTATGAGAAGGCTGCGGCCAACGAAATTCCAATGGCTATGTTACGTATGGGTGAGTATTACCTGTATGACTATGACAGTCTGAACGAATCGGAAAAGGCCTTTGCCTATTTCAAGAAAGCTGCCGAATACGAATGGTATAACGAAGGATTGGGTATCTGTTATGAAATGGGTATCGGAGTGGAAGATAATGAAACGGAAGCTTTTAAATATTATACGCTGGCTGCGGATAATGGAAATACGATGAGTATGTATCGTACCGGGCTTTGCTATTACAACGGAGTAGGTGTGAAACAGAACTATGCCGAAGCTTACCGCTGGTTTACGGATGCGGCAGGAAATGAGAATATTGCTGCAACTTATTATCTCGGTAAGATGATGATGTATGGCGAAGGTTGTACTCCTAATCCGGAAGCCGCGGTGCAATGGCTACTGAAAGCTGCCGAAAGAAATAACGACAAAGCACAATTTGAACTTGGAAATGCCTATCTGACAGGAAATGGCGTGGAAGAAAACGATGAAATTGCAATGGAGTGGTTTGAAAAGGCCGCAGAGAATGGCAATGAGAAAGCTCTTAAAATCACCGGAAGGAGGAGAAAGTAAAAGAGGAACATGGAAAAAGAAGGGAATAATCTGTTTCAGGTCAATCTCAAAGGTATGATTGCCTTGTTATCAGAGCACATTTATAGTAACCCGAATACTTTTATTCGCGAACTGCTGCAGAATTGCGTAGATGCCATCACGGCACTACGCAATATCGACGAGAATTATGAAGGACGTATCGATGTTTTTCTGAATGAGGACAAAACGGTGGTGTTCAGGGATAATGGAATCGGACTGAAAGAGGAGGAAGTTTATCGCTTTCTGACGGTTATCGGAGAGAGTTCAAAACGGGATACTCCCGATGCGGATGATTTTATCGGAAGGTTCGGTATCGGATTGTTATCTTGTTTTGTAGTGACCAATGAAATCACCGTGGAGAGTCGTTCGGCAATGAGCGGACAGCCTGTTTGTTGGTGTGGCAAAGTGGATGGGACGTATCAGCTGACTTTATCGGATGAAGAACGGCCTATCGGGTCGCAGGTAGTATTGCACCCGAAAGGAGACTGGATGCATCTTTTTGAATATGAAACGTTCAAGAAGATACTGGTCAGTTATGGAGAAGTGCTGCCATATCCTATCTATCTGCATTATCAGGGAGAAGAAGAATTGGTAAATACACCTTCGCCTGTATGGCTTGACCCGAAGGCGACTCGTAAAGAACTGCTGGATTATGGGGCAAAAGTATTTCAGTCGTCTGCTCTTGATGCTTTCCGGATTTATACAGAAAGCGGTAAGGTAGAAGGGGTGCTTTATGTTTTGCCTTTCCGCGCACAATTTTCAGTGCGCAACTCTCATAAGGTCTACCTTAAACGTATGCTGTTGAGTGAGGATGATTGCAATTTGTTGCCGCCGTGGGCTTTCTTTATCCGTTGTCTGGTGAATGCGGACGGATTGCTGTCTACTGCCTCCCGCGAGTCCTTGGTAAGCAATGATCAGTTGAAGGATGCACGGAAAGAGATCGGGATGGCTATCAAGGATTATCTGCGGGGATTGGTGCAGAATGACCGCGTCATGTTCAACCGGATCTTGGCTGTTCATCACTTCCATATCAAGGCGATTGCTTCGGAAGACAATGAATTGCTCCGTTTGTTTATGGATTATCTTCCTTTTGAAACAAATAAGGGGGTGCGTGGTTTTGGAAGTATTCGTTCGGCAAGCAATGTGATATGCTATACCAAGAATCTGGAAGATTTCCGTCAGGTACGCCGTATAGCCGGAGCGCAAGGATGGCTGGTGGTGAATGCTGCTTACACTTTTGATGAAACTTTGTTGAAAAAGTATGTTCGTCTGAATCCGGAACTTACTTTGGATGAAATATCTCCTTCACGGTTGCTGGAACAGTTTGGTGAAGTGGAGGCGAATAAAGAGTTTCAGGCTTTTGAAATGAAAGCGAACGACTTGTTGAAGCGGTTTGGCTGTGTCTGCCGTCTGAAGCATTTTACTCCGGTGGATATTCCGGTAATCTTTGTGGCGGAGGAAAAGGAGAATGCAGCTAAAAGTGCCAATAATCCGTTGGCGGCTGTACTAGGAACTGTGAATACTGCCAAGCGGATTCCACCGACACTCACTTTCAATGCGGATAACAAAATGGTGCAGACTTTATTGCAAATACAGGGAGACAATAAACTGTTTCAGCATGTGGTGCATATATTGTATGTACAATCGCTTTTGCAAGGTAAATATCCGGTGAACAGTGAAGAAATGGAGCTTTTCAACCGTTCGCTTAGCGAACTGATGACTTCGAAAATGAATGATTTTATAAATTTCCTGAATTAAAAAAAGAGTATGAGATACACGCTTGAAATACAAAAACTGCTGTTGCAGACACAGAATAACAGCCTGCATCCCAGTGAAAAAGCCAATCTATTGAAAGAAGCTATCCGCATCGCTGATGAGAACGAAGATGTGGAATGGGCTACGGAGTTGAGACTGGATCTTATCTATGAACTGAATCTTCTTTCGGCAGATGCGGAAGAGATTACCGTGTTCTCTAAAATCCTGGATGATTACGAGAATCACAAGGATGTAATCAAAGAAGATGACTTGTTGTGGAAATATAAATGGATCTGGGCTTGTATGTTCGAATTGCCGGAAATTCCGATGGAACAGGTGAGAGCGGTTGGTGAGGATTATAAAACCCGTATTCTCCGGAATGGATATTCTTTGCGGAGTTATTATCATCGCTGGTCTGTGGAATGTGTTAGGATGCGCCAGTATGACAAGGCGAAAGAATACATTGATAAGATGCTGAATGAAAAGATAGACGGTCAGTCGTGTGAGGCTTGCGAACTGAATTTTATGCTGGATTATTATCTGGAAACAGGGCAGTTTGATGAGGCTTACAGCCGGGCGCAACCATTGATTAATAAGCAGGTTACCTGTTATGAAGCTAATTTGCGGGCTTACTTGAAGCTTTCTTATTATGCACAGATAGCTGGTAAACCGGAAGTTGCCGCCGATATGTGCGCGCGTGCCGAAGAAGCATTGCAGGGAAGAGAGAAGGACGAATATCTTTTGCTCTACTTGGGATTGTTCATTGTTTATAATATGATGACGAAGCCGGAAAGAGGATGGGAATATGCTGAGCGGTGCATCAGTTGGAGTTTGCGTACGAATACGTTGAAGAAATATCGCTTCTCTTGCGATATGGTAGAGGCCTTGAAGTATGAGACCCGCCCGGAAGTCTCCTTATCGTTACCGGAGGAATTCCCTCTTTACCGTCCGGACGGAATTTATCAGGTAAACGAGCTTCGCAATTATTTCTATCAGCAGGCAGAAGAGCTGGCACTTCGCTATGATGCCCGTAACGGAAATAGTGGTTATATGGACCGTTTGAAACAATTAATGTCCAATTAATTGCCAACATGTAGATTAATCTGTATTTTTGCCGTCCAATTATTTACTAAAAACACTGAATAACAGAAAATGAGAAAGTGGCGTATTGAAGATTCTGAGGAACTCTACAACATCACAGGTTGGGGTACCTCGTACTTTGGTATTAATGACAAAGGTCATGTCGTTGTTACACCTCGTAAAGATGGAGTATCCGTTGATTTGAAAGAACTGGTCGACGAGTTACAATTGCGTGATGTGGCGGCTCCCATGCTGGTGCGTTTCCCGGATATTTTGGACAACCGTATTGAAAAGATGTCGTCCTGCTTTAAACAGGCAGCCGAGGAGTATGGTTATAAAGCCCAAAACTTTATTATTTATCCGATTAAAGTCAACCAGATGCGCCCTGTGGTGGAAGAAATTATCAGCCACGGAAAGAAGTTCAATCTTGGACTGGAAGCTGGTTCTAAACCGGAACTCCATGCGGTGATTGCGGTCAATACGGACTCTGACTCATTGATTGTTTGCAACGGATATAAAGACGAAAGTTATATTGAACTGGCTCTGCTTGCCCAAAAGATGGGTAAACGTATCTATCTCGTTGTGGAGAAGATGAACGAACTGAAGCTGATAGCCAAAATGGCAAAGCAGCTGAATGTGCAGCCTAACATCGGTATACGTATCAAACTCGCTTCTTCCGGTAGCGGAAAGTGGGAAGAGTCGGGAGGAGATGCCAGCAAGTTCGGCTTGACTTCCAGCGAACTTCTCGAAGCACTCGATTTCCTGGAGAGCAAAGGGTTGAAAGATTGTCTGAAGCTGATTCATTTCCATATCGGCAGTCAGGTGACGAAGATACGTCGTATCAAAACGGCTTTGCGTGAGGCTTCACAATTCTATGTGCAGCTCCATTCAATGGGCTTCAATGTGGAGTTTGTTGATATTGGCGGTGGACTGGGAGTGGATTATGACGGAACCCGTTCATCCAATAGCGAAGGTAGTGTAAACTATTCCATTCAGGAGTATGTAAACGACTCTATCTCTACGCTGGTAGACGTGAGCGATAAAAATGGCATCCCGCACCCGAATATCATAACGGAAAGTGGACGTGCATTGACGGCACACCATTCTGTTCTCATCTTTGAAGTTCTTGAAACAGCTACCTTGCCCGAATGGGATGACGAGGAGGAAATAGCTCCGGACGCACACGAATTGGTGCAGGAGTTATATAGTATCTGGGATTCGCTGAATCAGAATAAGATGTTGGAAGCATGGCACGATGCGCAGCAGATCAGGGAGGAAGCGCTGGACTTGTTCAGTCATGGAATCGTGGATCTGAAAACCCGTGCACAAATCGAGCGTCTGTATTGGTCTATTACACGTGAGATTAATCAGATTGCCGGCGGTTTGAAGCATGCGCCCGATGAATTCCGCGGACTGTCCAAACTGCTTGCAGATAAATATTTCTGTAACTTCTCGCTGTTTCAGTCACTTCCTGACTCTTGGGCGATTGACCAGATATTCCCGATCATGCCTATTCAGCGATTGGATGAGAAACCGGAGCGTTCGGCTACTTTACAGGATATTACCTGCGACTCGGACGGCAAAATTGCCAACTTTATCTCTACCCGTAACGTGTCTCATTATCTGCCTGTACATGCACTGAAGAAAACAGAACCTTATTATGTGGCTGTGTTCCTGGTAGGGGCTTATCAGGAGATTTTGGGAGATATGCATAATTTATTCGGTGATACGAACGCCGTGCATGTTTCGGTGAACGAGAAAGGATATAATATCGAACAGATTATCGACGGAGAAACGGTAGCGGAGGTATTGGACTATGTGCAGTATAATCCGAAGAAACTGGTACGTACACTCGAAACTTGGGTGACGAAATCAGTGAAAGAAGGAAAGATCTCTTTGGAAGAAGGAAAAGAATTCCTTTCCAATTATCGTTCAGGGCTTTACGGATATACTTATTTGGAATAACCGGCAAGGTGCCGGAGCCGGATTCTCCATTCGGCGAACTTATTAGAAATCAAGAAATGAGAGAAAAACTAACAGTAATTAAGGTGGGTGGCAAAATCGTAGAAGAGGAAGCCACCCTTCGTCAGTTGTTAAATGACTTTGCCGCTATCGACGGACATAAAGTGTTGGTTCATGGCGGCGGTCGTTCGGCAACAAAGATTGCCGCACAACTGGGTATTGAAAGCAAAATGGTAAATGGTCGTCGGATTACCGATGCCGAAACGTTGAAAGTCGTAACGATGGTGTACGGCGGATTGGTGAATAAAAGCATTGTGGCAGGTCTGCAAGCACGCGGAGTCAATGCGCTCGGATTGACCGGAGCGGATATGAATGTAATCCGTTCGGTGAAACGTCCGGTGAAGGAAGTAGACTACGGTTTCGTGGGGGATGTGGAACAGGTGGACGCAACTTTGTTGTCGGATTTGATACATAAAGGTGTTGTTCCGGTAATGGCTCCATTGACGCACGACGGACACGGTAATATGCTGAATACGAATGCAGATACCATTGCCGGGGAAACAGCGAAGGCGTTGTCGGCTCTGTTTGATGTGACATTGGTGTATTGCTTCGAGAAGAAAGGCGTGTTGCGTGACGAGAATGATGACGACAGTGTGATTCCTCAAATCACCCGTGCCGAATTTGAACAATATGTAGCTGATGGCGTTATTCAAGGAGGTATGATTCCCAAATTGGAGAATTCTTTTGAAGCAATAAATGCAGGAGTCTCTGAAGTGGTAATCACCTTAGCGTCAGCGATTAACGACTCTGGAGGAACGAGAATAAAAAAATAATTCAAAAAAAAGTAGTGGGCGACTGTAACTTTTCATATCCTAGCCCGTCATTATTATAGAGATGCAAGAAATCAGCTTCCGAAACGATATTTTGCCGTTGAAGGATAAACTCTTTCGATTGGCTCTCAGAATCACCCTGGATAGGGCCGAAGCCGAGGATGTCGTTCAGGACACCATGATAAGAGTGTGGAACAAGCGTGATGAGTGGTCTCAATTTGAATCGGTCGAAGCCTATTGCCTGACAGTGGCAAAGAACCTGGCGATAGACCGGAGTCAAAAGAAAGAAGCTCAAAACGTGGAACTCACCCCCGAAATGGAGGAAGAACCTGATGCAAACAGTCCGTATGACCAGATGATTCATGATGAAAGAATGAACATCATTAATAGACTGGTAAACGAACTTCCCGAAAAACAGCGGCTTATCATGCAACTGAGGGACATTGAAGGTGAAAGCTATAAAAAAATTGCAAGCTTGCTGAATCTGACAGAGGAACAAGTAAAGGTAAACCTCTTCAGAGCCAGACAAAAAGTAAAACAAAGGTATTTAGAAATTGACGAATATGGATTATAAGGATATAGAACAGCTCCTCGAGCGATACTGGCAATGCGAAACTTCCGTTGAGGAGGAAGCAACATTGCGCGACTTCTTCGCAAAGGAAGAGGTTCCGGCTCATTTGCTTCGCTATAAAAACCTGTTTGTTTATCAGCAGGTTCAGCAGGAAGTAGGACTGGGCGAAGACTTTGATGCACGTATTCTGGCAGAGGTGGAGCCTACGGTAGTAAAAGCGAAACGTTTGACACTGACTGGTCGTTTTATTCCTCTGTTCAAGGCCGCTGCCGTAATTGCAATCATCCTTTCTTTGGGGAATGTGGCGCAACATTCTTTCTCCGGAGATGATGGAAGTGTATTGGCAACGGATACCATTGGTAAACAAGTAACCGCACCGTCGGTCGCTATCTCAAATGATGTGAAAGCGGAACAGGTCCTGGCTGATAGTCTGGCGAGGATCAACCACAAGGTGCAAGTTATAAACGAATAGACATTTTCATTTGCTTTAAACATATAATATAGTTAGTGTGCTTAATTAAAACAACAACGAAGGCGAAACTGTGAAGTTTTCAATTCTCTCAAATTTTTATAATAAAACTAACTAAATAAATGGGCTACCGCGCGATGCAGTAGCCCTTTTATGTTTTTAAACTGTCTTTATTTAAACTGTCTTTATTTGATCTGCCGTATATTTTTTCTTGGAGCATCCACTTCTTGAGGATCTCCTTTATAGGCAATATCACCGCTTCCTTTGACGCGGGCAACCAGCTTCTGACTGGCATAGCAACTGATGTTGCCGGAGCCGCTAATGCTTGCGTCTGTGTTTTCTGCTTGCAAATCGGCGGCCTGAATATTTCCTGATCCGGCAATAGAATAGCTCGCTTGAATGGCTTTGCCGTTCAGATTGATATTGCCCGAACCGGAAATACTTGCCTGACATTCCTGACTCTCTATTTGTTGTAGTCTTACATCTCCCGAACCATTAATTGAAACGGTCATTTTTTGGCAATTGAATCCTTCTCCCTGAATGTTGCCCGAACCGTTGATGTGGAATTCAATATCTTTAGAGGTTTGTATCCCATTGATTAATCTTATATTTCCTGAACCGTTGACCGACAGCTTATTCAGCTCCGGAGCAAAAACTTTTATTTCCAGTTTTCCTTTCCAGATAGTGACATTCTTCTTGAATTTTATAATGAATGTACTACCCTCCACATACGTTTCTATAAGTGGTATGATGTTGTCGGAACCATGAATTTCGACATGGCTGCATGTGTCTTGCCAATAACTGATGTTGGCACTTCCCACTAGTTTGATTTCATTGAAGTGGTCGGCTTTCACTTCTTTGGAGATGTAATTCTTACTACCTACGATGTGTTTTCCCCGCAAGCAAGAGCCGGCAGTAAGTACTAGAAACATTCCCGTGACTAATACGAGCAATAAACTTGTTTTCATAATTACGCTTTTCTATGATTGATATAATGGTTAGACGTAAGAACTTGATCTAAAGTTGCATCTTCCATAAAGTTTTTCGTTAGCATCTTCTTTTTTATTACTTTTGTGGCTGTTGATAGAAGGATTATAATGGATAAGATTATAGAAGATGATGAGTTAGGGCGTCTGGTGATACGCGTCAATTCACGTGCGAGAAGTCTTGTGTTTCGTACCAAGAGTGATGCTGTTTATGTTTCAGTTCCTCCCGGTACTACCCTGAAAGAAGTGAAACAGGCCATCGAGAATTTGCGTGGAAAGCTTCTGGTCTCCCGGCAAAAAATCACTCGTCCGTTGATTGATTTGAATTATAAGATTGATGCGGAGCATTTTAAACTATCTTTGGTGTCGGGCGAGAAAGATCAGTTTCTGGCTAATTCCCGGTTGGGTGTAATGGAGATCGTTTGTCCGCCTCATGCTGATTTTACAGATGAAAAACTGCAAAGCTGGTTGCATAAGGTTATTGAAGAATCATTGAGACGAAATGCCAAAAGTATTCTGCCTTCACGTCTGGCCTTCTTGTCCAAGCAATGCGGATTGCCCTATTCGAGTGTGAAAATAAACTCCAGTCAGGGCAGATGGGGGAGTTGTTCGGCTCGAAAAGCTATTAATTTATCCTATTACCTGGTTTTGCTGCCTTCTCATTTGATAGACTACGTGTTGTTGCACGAATTATGCCATACCCGCGAGATGAATCATAGCGAACGATTCTGGGCATTGCTGAATCAATTTACAGAAGGAAAAGCATTGGCCTTGCGGGGAGAATTGAGAAAGTATCGTACGGAAATATAAAATGCTTTACAGCCAAGATAATATTCTCGCATTGTCACGAACTTAGTTTATTCTATCTTGGGTAAAGCCTTGTAAGCTCCTATTTCTGGCTGTCTTCTAAATCTTATACATTCCTGATAATGGTTCGTTATGATACGTAATAGGGGGATATGTCTTTATTATTTGGCTAATTGTTTAATCCCGTCCGATTCTTTTTCAAATTGATAAGCCCCTCCTTTTTCGCTAAGATCAAACGTAGAGACTAATTCTGTGTTATTATCTACGATCAATAAAGCGCTTTGTTCTGCAAAACGTCCCACTTCTACCGTGTAAGGCTCTTCCGATATGGTTTTATTCGAAATAAGACTGTCGTTGACAAACAAAGAGATAGAATCTCCGGCAAAACCTTTTACCAGACTGATTGTGTAGCTTTCGATGAAATGACGTTCTTCCTGCTTTTCCCGTTGTAACCGCATACTCATGTATACGAAAATAACCACTACAAAAATGACGGCAAAAGCAAGAATTCCATTACCTACCATAAACTGTTTATTAGTGTTGAGACGATGTGCCATAGTCGTTATTTTTTGAATTGTGGCGTAAAGATACGAATATAGTACTGTTAATTCATACTTTTTTTCTTTAATCTTTTGTAGTCGAACAGATTATTTATATCTTTGCAACCGAAAACGGATGAAAGGTGGAGGGGCAATTAAGCTCCTTTTTTTGTTCTTATATAGCTAATAAATGATAGAAAAGAAAACTGTTTGTCAGATTGTAGAAGAGTGGCTGGAAGGAAAAGACTACTTTTTAGTAGAAATAACCGTGAGCCCGGATGACAAAATTGTGGTCGAAATAGACCATGCAGAAGGTGTTTGGATTGAAGATTGTGTGGAGCTTAGCCGCTACATAGAGTCGAAACTGAACCGTGAAGAGGAAGATTATGAACTGGAAGTTGGGTCGGCCGGTATCGGACAGCCCTTTAAAGTTCTGCAACAGTATTATATCCACATCGGACAAGAGGTGGAGGTATTGACTAAAGACGGACGTAAACTGGCCGGTATACTGAAAGATGCCGATGAAGAGAAGTTTACGGTAGCCGTACAAAAGAAAGTAAAACTTGAAGGAGCAAAGCGTCCGAAACTGGTAGAAGAGGACGAGACCTTCACTTATGAGCAAATAAAATATACTAAATACTTAATTAGCTTTAAATAGTTATGGCCAAAAAAGAAGAAACAATCAGCTTGATTGATACATTTTCGGAATTTAAGGAACTGAAGAATATCGATAGAACGACGATGGTTAGCGTACTTGAAGAGTCGTTCCGTAGCGTAATCGCGAAAATGTTTGGCACCGATGAAAATTACGACGTGATCGTGAACCCGGACAAGGGGGACTTCGAGATATGGCGTAACCGTGAAGTTGTGGCCGATGAAGATTTGACTAACCCGAATATGCAGATTTCGTTGAGCGAAGCACAAAAAATCGATGCTTCTTACGAAGTAGGCGAAGAGGTGACTGACGAAGTGATCTTTGCCAAGTTCGGACGTCGTGCTATCCTGAATCTCCGCCAGACATTGGCTTCCAAGATTCTGGAACTCGAAAAAGACAGTATTTATAATAAATATATAGATAAGGTAGGTACTATCATCAACGCAGAAGTGTATCAGATCTGGAAGAAAGAGATGTTGCTCTTAGATGATGAAGGAAACGAGTTGCTGTTGCCTAAGACCGAACAAATCCCAAGTGATTTCTATCGCAAAGGTGAAACGGCCCGTGCAGTGGTTGCCCGCGTGGATAACAAGAATAATAATCCTAAAATTATCTTGTCACGTACTTCTCCCGTTTTCCTGCAACGCTTGTTCGAGATGGAAGTACCCGAAATTAATGATGGTTTGATTACCATCAAGAAGATTGCCCGTATCCCTGGCGAACGTGCCAAGATTGCGGTAGAATCTTACGATGACAGAATCGACCCTGTAGGAGCCTGTGTAGGTGTAAAGGGAAGTCGTATTCATGGCATTGTTCGTGAACTTCGCAATGAGAACATCGATGTAATCAATTACACATCGAACATCTCATTGTTTATACAGCGCGCTTTAAGCCCGGCTAAGATTTCTTCTATCCGTCTAAATGAGGAAGAGAAGAAAGCAGAGGTTTTCCTCAAACCGGAAGAAGTTTCGCTGGCTATCGGTAAAGGCGGTTTGAATATCAAACTGGCCAGTATGTTAACTGAGTACACTATCGACGTGTTCCGTGAGTTGGATGAGAATGTAGCTGACGAAGATATCTATCTCGACGAGTTCAGAGACGAAATCGACGGATGGGTGATCGACGCCATCAAGGCTATCGGCATCGATACAGCGAAGGCTGTGTTGAATGCTCCTCGTGAGATGTTGATTGAAAAGACGGACTTGGAAGAAGAGACAGTGGACGAGGTAATACGCATTTTGAAATCGGAGTTTGAAGAAGAAAGTGATTCAATTGAAAGTTGAAAATAGAATATTGACAGTTGAAAGTTGGCTTGCAAACAGCGCAGCCAACTGTCAACTGTCATTTATCAGCTATCAACTTCTTAAAGCTCCATTTATTCATTAATTTTAAAATATGACGATAAGGTTAAACAAAGTTACAAGAGATTTGAACGTAGGAATCGCGACGGTAGTTGAGTTCCTGCAAAAGAAAGGGCATACCGTAGAGGCTAATCCTAATACAAAAATTAGCGAGGAGCAATACGCTATACTCGTAAAGGAGTTTAGTACAGATAAGAACCTTAGACTTGAATCGGAGCGTTTCATACAGGAACGTCAGAATAAGGAACGTAATAAGGCGTCTGTTTCGATTGAAGGCTTCGAAAAGCAGCCGGAGAAACCGAAGTCGGAAGATGTGATTAAGACAGTCGTACCTGAGGATGCACGTCCGAAGTTTAAACCTGTCGGAAAAATTGATTTGGATAAAATAAACGGTCGTAAACCTGAAAAGGTGGAGAAAGAGCCGGAACAGAAACAAGAAGAATCTGTTGTAGAACGGCCTGTCGTTAAACCCGAAGTGAAAAAGGAGCCCGAGAAGAGAGAACCCGAGGTGAAGAAAGAAGAGGTGGTGACACCTCCTGTTTCTGTAGTAGAGCCTACTCCAGTGGTAGTTGAGCCCGTAGTAGTGCCGGAACCTGTAGTGGAGACGAAGCCGGTAGAAGTTGAAAAAGTAGTGGAAGAAGTGAAAAAAGAAGAGCCGAAGGTAGTAGAAACTGTACCTGTGAAGGCGGAAGAACATAAAGAAGAAAAAAAGGTGGAAACTGCACAGGCTGAAGTAACCCCGGTAGCAGAAAAGGCTCCGGAGGATGATGGTGTTTTCAAAATCCGTCAACCGGAATTAGGCGCGAAGATCAATGTGATCGGTCAGATCGACTTGGCTGCATTGAACCAGTCTACTCGTCCGAAGAAGAAATCGAAGGAAGAGAAGCGTCGCGAACGTGAAGAGAAAGAGAAAATCCGTCAGGATCAGAAGAAATTGATGAAGGAAGCCATCATCAAAGAAATCCGTAAGGATGATTCTAAAGTGGTGAAGAACGGTCCGAAAGAAAGTGCGGATGCTGCTAAGAAAAAACGTAACCGTATCAATAAAGAAAAGGTAGACGTTAATAACGTTGCGACTTCTAACTTTGCTGCGCCGAGACCTAATATACAAGGTAAAGGCGGTAATGGCAATAACAACGGTCAGGGCAACGGACAAGGTAATAATAACAGAAGAAATAATAACAATAATAAGGATCGCTTCAAGAAGCCGGTTATCAAACAGGAAGTGAGCGAGGAAGACGTAGCAAAACAGGTAAAAGAAACTCTTGCACGTCTGACAACCAAAGGTAAGAACAAGACGTCCAAATACCGTAAAGAAAAACGTGAAATGGCTTCCAACCGTATGCAGGAACTGGAAGATCAGGAAATGGCAGACAGCAAGGTATTGAAGCTGACCGAGTTCGTTACGGCTAACGAATTGGCAACGATGATGGATGTATCTGTTAATCAGGTTATCGCTACTTGTATGAGCATTGGTATCATGGTTTCCATCAACCAACGTCTGGATGCGGAAACAATCAATCTGGTGGCAGAAGAGTTCGGATTCAAAACAGAATATGTAAGTGCGGAAGTGGCACAAGCTATCGTTGAAGAAGAAGATGCTCCGGAAGATTTGCAACCGCGCGCTCCGATTGTTACAGTGATGGGACACGTTGACCACGGTAAGACATCTTTGCTCGACTATATCCGTAAGGCGAACGTAATTGCCGGTGAAGCCGGAGGTATTACACAGCATATCGGTGCGTATAACGTGAAACTGGAAGACGGTCGCCGTATTACGTTCCTTGATACTCCGGGGCACGAAGCGTTTACCGCTATGCGTGCACGTGGTGCGAAAGTAACGGATATTGCTATCATTATTGTGGCTGCCGATGATAACGTGATGCCGCAGACGAAAGAAGCAATCAATCACGCGATGGCTGCCGGTGTACCTATTGTATTTGCAATCAATAAGGTAGATAAACCGACTGCGAATCCGGATAAGATTAAAGAAGAACTGGCTGCAATGAATTACCTTGTTGAAGAATGGGGTGGTAAGTATCAGTCACAAGATATCTCTGCCAAGAAGGGAATGGGTGTGGAAGATTTGCTGGAAAAAGTATTGCTTGAAGCAGAAATGCTCGACTTGAAAGCAAATCCGGACCGTAATGCTACGGGGTCTATCATCGAATCTTCTTTGGATAAGGGACGTGGATATGTAGCTACTGTATTGGTATCTAACGGTACTCTGAAAGTGGGAGATATCATACTGGCAGGAACTAGCTACGGACGTGTGAAGGCTATGTTCAACGAACGTAACCAACGCATCAAGGAAGCAGGACCTTCTGAACCGGCTCTGGTATTGGGATTGAACGGTGCACCTGCTGCTGGTGATACATTCCATGTCGTTGAAAGCGATCAGGAAGCTCGTGAAATCACCAATAAACGTGAACAGTTGGCTCGTGAACAAGGCTTGCGTACGCAGAAGATCCTTACGTTGGATGAGTTGGGCCGTCGTATTGCTTTGGGTAACTTCCAGGAATTGAACATCATTGTTAAGGGTGATGTGGACGGTTCTGTTGAGGCATTGAGCGACTCGTTGATCAAGTTGTCTACGGAACAAATTCAGGTAAATGTCATCCATAAGGGTGTGGGAGCAATCTCCGAGTCGGATGTATCTCTGGCTGCCGCTTCGGATGCGATTATTGTCGGATTCCAGGTACGTCCTTCGGGTGCTGCCGCTAAGATGGCTGAACAGGAAGGTGTCGATATCCGTAAGTACTCTGTCATCTACGATGCAATCGAAGAGGTGAAGGCGGCTATGGAAGGTATGTTGGCTCCGGAATTGAAGGAACAGATCACGGCAACTATCGAAATCCGCGAAGTATTCAACATCACGAAGGTGGGTTTGGTAGCCGGCGCAATGGTGAAGACCGGAAAGGTGAAACGAAGCGACAAGGCTCGTTTGATCCGCGATGGTATCGTAATCTTTACCGGAAACATCAACGCGTTGAAACGCTTCAAGGACGATGTGAAGGAAGTGGGTACAAACTTCGAATGTGGTATCAGTCTGGTGAACTGCAACGACATGAAGGTAGGCGATATGATCGAGACATTCGAAGAAATAGAAGTGAAACAGACGCTATAAATAATAGAGTAAGATTATAAGTGATATGTTATAATGTTATAATATAGCAGAGGTCATGATATGATAAAAAGGTGGTAATGTGGTACTGTTTGCAGAACACCACCTTACCACCTTATTTTTTATCATTCTACACCCTATCACTGTGATTACCTTATAATATACACCCGATTATTTGTGGCTTATAACATTATAAATGTGGCAACGATTGATATCATTATCCTTATTGTAATAGGCGCCGGAGCGGTGGTAGGCTTTGTAAAAGGCTTTATCCGCCAGTTGGCTTCTATTTTGGGGTTAATAGTCGGGCTGCTGGCGGCGAAAGCTTTGTATGCCTCTTTGGCGGAAAAACTTTGCCCGACAGTGACGGATTCGATGACAGTTGCGCAAGTGTTGGCTTTTATCATGATCTGGATTGCCGTACCGTTGATCTTTGTATTGATAGCTTCGTTATTGACAAAAGCAATGCAGGCAATCTCGCTGAACTGGCTGAACCGCTGGTTAGGAAGTGGACTGGGAGCACTTAAGTTTCTGTTGTTAACGAGTGTAGTGATCGGTGCGATAGAGTTTGTGGACAGCGATAATAAGTTAATTAGTGCAACAAAAAAGGAAGAATCTTTGTTATATTATCCGATGGAAACGTTTGCGGGGATCTTTTTCCCTGCTGCGAAGAATATGACGCAACAATATATATTAGAGAATAAAGATAAAGATGCAACAAGAAGAACCCAATAAAATGAAACCCAATCAGAAAGACGAACTCGAAAAGAAGACTGATAATGAGTTTGTCCGGAAATTTGCGGAGGAGAAATATAAATACGGCTTCACCACAGAGGTGCATACAGACATCATTGAGCGTGGACTTAATGAAGAGGTCGTTCGTCTGATTTCATCGAAAAAAGACGAACCGGAGTGGTTGCTGGAGTTTCGACTGAAAGCGTACCGCCACTGGCTGACGCTGGAGATGCCGACCTGGGCACACCTCCGTATCCCTGAAATCGACTATCAGGCGATTTCTTATTATGCCGATCCGACGAAGAAGAAAGAAGGACCGAAGAGCATGGAGGAAGTTGATCCTGAACTGATAAAGACATTTAATAAACTAGGCATTCCTTTGGAAGAGCAGATGGCTCTTAGCGGAATGGCGGTGGATGCCGTTATGGACTCAGTTTCCGTAAAGACTACCTTCAAGGAAACGCTGATGGAGAAAGGAATAATCTTTTGCTCGTTCAGTGAGGCCGTGCGGGAACATCCCGATTTGGTGAAGAAATATATGGGATCGGTGGTAGGTTACCGGGATAATTTCTTTGCCGCGTTAAACTCCGCTGTCTTTTCTGACGGCTCTTTCGTGTATATTCCGAAAGGGGTACGTTGTCCGATGGAACTTTCCACTTATTTCCGTATCAATGCCCGTAATACGGGACAGTTTGAACGTACGCTGATTGTGGCGGACGACGATTCATACGTTTCTTATCTGGAAGGATGTACGGCACCGATGCGGGATGAAAATCAGTTGCATGCCGCTATCGTTGAGATAATCGTGCACGACCGCGCAGAGGTAAAATACAGCACTGTTCAGAACTGGTATCCGGGCGATGCGGAAGGTAAGGGTGGTGTATACAACTTTGTGACAAAACGCGGTAATTGTAAGGGAGTGGATAGTAAACTATCCTGGACACAAGTGGAAACCGGTTCGGCAATCACTTGGAAATACCCTTCTTGTATTCTGACAGGCGATAACTCAACCGCTGAATTCTATTCTGTAGCTGTAACGAACAACTATCAGCAAGCAGATACCGGGACGAAGATGATTCATCTGGGCAAGAATACCCGCAGTACGATTGTAAGTAAAGGTATCTCCGCCGGGCATAGTGAGAACTCCTATCGTGGGTTGGTACGTGTGGCTGAGAAAGCGGATAATGCCCGTAATTATAGCCAGTGTGACTCTCTGTTGCTGGGAGATAAATGTGGTGCGCATACTTTCCCTTATATGGATATTCATAATGAAACGGCAGTAGTGGAACATGAAGCCACAACGAGCAAGATCAGTGAAGACCAGATATTCTATTGCAACCAGCGCGGTATTCCGACAGAAGATGCTATCGGACTTATTGTGAACGGATATGCAAAGGAAGTATTGAATAAACTTCCAATGGAGTTTGCGGTAGAAGCACAGAAGTTGCTTACTATCTCATTGGAAGGAAGCGTGGGATAATTGAACGATTAGACGATTTACGATTTACGATTGAAGTTTCTCTCGTGAGTGTGTGGGTCGTCTGAGTAATATGAATCGTAAATCGTAAATTGTTAAATCGTAAATATAATCATGTTAGAAATAAAAGACCTGCATGCCAGCATTAATGGCAAAGAGATATTGAAGGGTATTAACCTGACGGTGAATCCCGGTGAAGTGCACGCTATTATGGGGCCGAATGGTTCCGGCAAAAGTACGCTTTCTTCCGTATTGGTGGGAAATCCGGCTTTTGAGGTAACAAAAGGATCGGTCACTTTTTATGGAAAGAACCTGTTGGAGTTGAGTCCTGAAGATCGTAGCCATGAAGGAATCTTTCTTAGTTTCCAGTATCCGGTAGAGATTCCGGGGGTGAGCATGGTCAACTTTATGCGTGCTGCTGTGAATGAGCAACGTAAATATAAAGGTCTGCCTGCACTGACAGCCAGTGAGTTTCTGAAACTGATGCGTGAGAAACGTGCGGTTGTAGAGCTGGATAATAAGTTGGCTAACCGTTCGGTGAATGAAGGTTTTTCGGGTGGTGAAAAGAAACGGAACGAGATCTTCCAGATGGCCATGTTGGAACCGCGGTTGAGCATCCTTGATGAGACAGACTCCGGTTTGGATATTGATGCGCTCCGTATTGTTGCGGAAGGAGTGAACAAACTGAAAACTCCTGAAACAAGTACGATCGTTATTACCCACTACCAACGTTTGCTTGATTATATCAAACCTGGTATTGTACATGTCCTTTATAAAGGTCGTATCGTAAAAACTGCCGGACCGGAACTTGCGCTGGAACTGGAAGAAAAAGGATATGATTGGATCAAGAAAGAAGTAGGAGAATGACAAATATAAAACGATGATGGTTGAACAACAATATATAGAACTCTTCTCACAGACGGAAGCAATGATCTGCAAGCATAGTGCCGAAGTGCTGAATGCGCCTCGTGCAGCTGCATTTGCCGATTTTGAGCGACTCGGATTTCCGACCCGTAAGATGGAGAAGTACAAATATACGGATGTGAGCAAGTACTTTGAACCGGATTACGGTTTGAACTTGAATCGTCTGGCTATTCCGGTCAATCCGTATGAAGTGTTTAAGTGCGATGTGCCGAATATGAGTACCGCCCTGTATTTTGTGGTAAATGACGCATTTTATAATAGGGCACTTCCCAAAGGAAACCTGCCGGAAGGTGTGATTTTCGGCAGCCTGAAAGAGGTGGCCGAGCAGCATCCGGAGTTGGTGAAGAAGTATTACGGTCAGTTGGCAGATACTTCCAAAGATGGAATAACTGCTTTCAATACAGCTTTTGCACAAGACGGCGTTGTGTTTTTTGTACCGAAGAATGTAGTGGTAGAAAAACCGATCCAGCTGGTAAATATCCTGCGTGCAGATGTTAACTTTATGGTGAACCGCCGCGTACTAATCATCCTGGAGGATGGTGCGCAAGCCCGTCTGCTGATTTGTGACCATGCAATGGATAACGTGAACTTCCTGGCTACACAAGTGATTGAAGTATTTGCAGGTGAGAATACGGTATTCGATATGTATGAACTGGAAGAAACACATACAAGCACCGTTCGTATCAGTAACCTATATGTAAAGCAAGAGGCAAACAGTAATGTATTGTTGAATGGAATGACTTTGCATAATGGTACTACCCGCAACACTACTGAAGTGTTGTTGGCAGGAGAAGGAGCCGAGATAAACCTCTGTGGTATGGCAATTGCCGATAAGAACCAGCACGTAGACAATCATACAAGCATTGACCATGCCGTACCAAACTGCACCAGCAATGAGCTGTTCAAGTATGTACTCGACGATCAGTCGGTAGGCGCGTTTGCCGGATTGGTATTGGTGCGTCCTGATGCACAACATACGAACTCCCAGCAGACTAACCGGAATCTTTGTGCTACACGTGATGCGCGAATGTACACACAACCTCAATTGGAGATTTATGCGGATGATGTGAAATGTTCGCATGGAGCAACGGTAGGCCAGTTGGATGAGAGTGCATTATTCTATATGCGTTCACGAGGTATTGCAGAGAAAGAAGCCCGTTTGTTATTGATGTTCGCATTTGTCAATGAAGTGATTGATACCATCCGTTTGGAAGCACTGAAAGATCGCCTGCACCTATTGGTAGAGAAACGTTTCCGTGGCGAGCTGAACAGATGTCAGGGCTGTGCCATTTGTAAGTAACCACTAAAAAATAATAAACGTGGATATTCAAAAGATACGTGAGGATTTTCCGATATTGAGCCGTACGGTTTACGGTAAACCTTTGGTTTATTTCGACAACGGTGCGACGACGCAGAAACCCCGCTTGGTGGTTGATGCGTTGGTGGATGAATATTATTCCGTAAATGCCAATGTACATCGCGGTGTGCATTATCTTTCGCAACAAGCTACGGAATTGCATGAGGCTTCCCGTGAAACGGTGCGTCAGTTTATTAATGCCCGTAGCACAAGTGAAGTTGTCTTCACCCGCGGAACGACGGAAAGCATCAACCTGCTTGTTTCCAGCTTTGGCGACGAATTTATGGAAGAGGGAGATGAAGTGATTATTTCCGTAATGGAACATCACAGTAACATCGTTCCCTGGCAACAGCTGGCTGCCCGCAAGGGAATTGCCATCAAAGTGATTCCGATGAATGACAAAGGCGAACTTCTGTTGGATGAATACGAAAAACTATTTTCCGAACGCACGAAAATAGTCAGTGTGGTTCATGTTTCGAATGTGCTGGGTACAGTGAATCCGGTGAAAGAAATGATTGCGACGGCTCATGCGCACGGTGTACCTTGCCTGATAGATGCTGCGCAGTCTATCCCTCACATGAAAGTGGACGTACAGGAGTTGGATGCCGATTTTCTGGTATTTTCTGCCCACAAGATATACGGTCCGACAGGCGTCGGAGTGCTTTATGGAAAAGAAGAGTGGTTAGACCGCCTTCCGCCTTATCAGGGAGGAGGAGAGATGATTCAGCATGTCTCTTTTGAAAAGACTACTTTCAACGAACTTCCTTTCAAATTTGAAGCCGGTACGCCCGACTACATCGGAACTACCGGACTGGCAAAAGCCCTTGATTACGTGAATGGACATGGACTTGAGCAGATAGCCGCCCATGAGCATGAACTGACAACTTACGCTTTGCAACGGCTGAAAGAGATTCCCCAGATACGTATATTCGGTGAGGCAGCCGAACGGGGAGCGGTCATATCCTTCCTGGTAGGAGATATCCATCATTTCGACCTCGGAACGTTGTTGGATCGTTTAGGCATTGCCGTAAGGACGGGACATCATTGTGCGCAACCTCTCATGCAACGTCTTGGTATAGAAGGAACTGTACGGGCTTCGTTTGCTATGTACAATACGAAATCGGAAATAGATACATTGGTGGATGGAATCGAACGCGTCAGCAAGATGTTCTAACGATATAAAAGCTGCTATTCCTGTGGGATGGCGGCTTTTTTTATTCTTTAACTAAAAAAAATGTCTTCAAGTGCAGTGATTTGAGCTTTTGTGCGTCTAATAGGTAAAGAAACAAAATGTTCATTGAATATTAGGAGGGTCGTGAGACCATGCTCATATTATATAAATTCTCTCTCTTTAACATTAATCGCAGCTATACCGTAAAACGGTATAGCTGCAACTTTTTTTATTCGGTTGTAATTTCAATCACACGGCTGAAAGCTTGATTGGTAGTGAAAGCATTGATTCCTACTTTCATCAGATAATTTCCTGAATAAGTATTCTCGGCTTCTTTAGCAGACTTCACGAGTGCAGGAATACCGCCCGGCAGTTTGGATTTCATCACTTCCCAGTCACCTAGTCCGGCATTGTCGCTGTTGCGAGGATGCTTGTTTCGGTGGAAGTGGGCAGTTGCGGATAGTTCTCTACGGTAGCCATCCATAGCAGAGAAGGGGAATGGTAATCAAAATGATAATACCATTCGTTCAATCCCAGACGCAATTTGTGGTTGCATGGCGCCTGCACTCCGCAAGGGGATGCCATGTCACGGGTCGACGAACAACTGATGTCTCAATTGATAGCCAAAGTGCGTGAGAATCTTTCTGATGCCAACTATAATGTGGAAGCATTAGCTACGGCTATGAATATGTCCCGTTCCAGCCTTCACCGTAAGATTAAGGCATTGACCAGTCTTTCTTCACTCGATTTTATCCGTGTCATCCGACTAAAACATGCTGCGGAATTGTTGCAGGAGGGAGAACTGCGCATCAATGAAATTTGTGACAGGGTAGGATTTCAGTCTCCTTCTTACTTCGCCAAAGTATTTCAGAAACAGTTTGGAGTTACTCCTACAGAATTTGCCCAGCAGAATAAGCAGAGAATGGCGGATAGTTAGTTGTTATTGACTATTATTCGTTGTTTTGTTATGGGATGGTGAACTGGTTTTAACCCCTTTCGGTGCATAAATGAGGGAATAAAATAAATAACTGCCATCTGTTTATCTGTCCAAAGTGACGTATGAAAAATAGAATGATCCAACTCTGTAAATTCTTTCTTTTTTACTTGCTTATTTCGATTGATTTCCATACTTTTAGCCTCCGTAATCCTTTAAAAATTGACCCTATGGACAACATTCTTTTCTGGCTCGTTCCAGTCGCTTCCGTGTTAGCCCTCTGCTTTGCTTATTACTTTCATAAGCAGATGATGAAAGAGAGTGAAGGTACACCCCAAATGATAAAAATAGCTGCTGCTGTACGCAAAGGAGCTATGTCTTATCTAAAACAGCAATACAAAATAGTAGGTTGCGTATTCTTGGGGCTGGTTATTTTGTTTTCAATTATGGCTTATGGTTTTCATGTACAGAATGCATGGGTTCCCATTGCTTTTCTTACAGGTGGATTCTTCTCCGGGCTTTCCGGATTTTTGGGGATGAAAACGGCGACTTATGCGTCCGCTCGTACCGCTAATGCTGCCCGTACTTCTCTGAATGCAGGATTAAGAATTGCTTTCCGAAGTGGTGCGGTGATGGGACTGGTGGTTGTTGGTCTGGGACTGCTCGATATCTCTTTTTGGTATTTGTTGCTGAATGCAGTGATTCCTGCTGATGCGCTGACACCTACTCATAAACTCTGTGTAATCACTACCACCATGCTGACGTTCGGTATGGGAGCTTCTACACAGGCGCTCTTTGCCCGTGTAGGCGGTGGTATCTATACAAAGGCAGCCGATGTCGGAGCCGATTTGGTAGGTAAGGTAGAAGCCGGGATCCCGGAAGATGATCCTCGTAATCCTGCCACTATTGCCGATAATGTAGGTGATAATGTAGGTGACGTGGCCGGTATGGGAGCCGATTTATACGAATCTTACTGTGGTTCGATTCTGGCAACAGCCGCCCTGGGGGCTGCTGCTTTTATCCATTCGGCAGATACAGTGATGCAATTCAAGGCAGTTATCGCCCCGATGCTGATTGCGGCTGTTGGTATTATCCTTTCTATTATAGGTATATTCGCTGTCCGTACCAAGGAGAATGCGACCATGAAGGATCTGCTCGGCTCGTTGGCTTTCGGTACGAATCTTAGTTCCGTGCTTATTGTTGCCGCTGCATTTTTGATTCTGTGGCTCCTGCAACTTGATAACTGGATTTTGATCTCTTGTGCCGTAGTAGTCGGACTGGTGGTAGGTATTATCATCGGACGTTCTACGGAATATTATACTTCCCAATCTTATCGCCCTACCCAGAAACTTAGTGAAAGCGGTAAGACCGGACCTGCCACCGTAATTATCTCCGGTATCGGTTTGGGTATGCTTTCTACGGCTATTCCGGTAATTGCAGTCGTGATTGGTATCATTGCTTCCTATCTGCTGGCTTCTGCAGGCGATTTTGCCAATGTCGGTATGGGATTGTATGGAATCGGTATTGCGGCTGTCGGCATGCTTTCTACTTTAGGTATCACTCTGGCAACGGATGCTTATGGCCCGATAGCGGATAATGCAGGAGGTAACGCGGAAATGTCCGGCTTGGGTGCCGAAGTCCGCAAACGTACCGATGCGCTCGATTCGTTAGGGAATACGACTGCTGCCACCGGAAAAGGTTTTGCAATCGGTTCCGCTGCATTGACAGGGTTGGCTTTGCTGGCTTCTTATATTGAAGAAATCCGAATCGGCCTGACACGGCTTGGTAATGTAGATTTAACCTTTGCGGATGGTAGTTCCATCAGTGTGGCGAATGCTACTTTTATCGACTTCATGGATTATTATGAAGTACATCTGATGAATCCGAAAGTTCTTTCGGGTATGTTCCTCGGTTCCATGATGGCTTTCCTGTTCTGTGGATTGACTATGAATGCCGTAGGACGTGCAGCAGGGCATATGGTGGATGAAGTACGTCGCCAATTTCGTGAAATAAAGGGCATTCTGACGGGAGAAGCGGAGCCGGATTACGAACGCTGTGTTGCAATATCGACAAAAGGTGCGCAGCGTGAAATGGTTATACCTTCCTTAATCGCTATTATTGCTCCTATCCTTACAGGCCTTATTTTCGGTGTTCCCGGCGTACTTGGTTTGTTGATTGGTGGTTTGAGTAGTGGTTTCGTACTGGCTATCTTCATGGCTAATGCCGGAGGGGCATGGGATAATGCAAAGAAATATGTAGAAGAAGGAAACTTTGGAGGAAAAGGCGGTGAAGTTCATAAAGCAACCGTAGTAGGAGATACTGTGGGTGATCCGTTTAAAGATACATCCGGGCCGAGCTTGAATATCTTAATAAAGCTAATGAGCATGGTGGCCATTGTAATGGCAGGGCTTACTGTCGCTTGGAGTTTATTCTAAAAAAAGCAGGAAAGAAGTAAGAAAAAGGAGACAAAACAAGTCTCCTTTTTTAATTTGAATTACCTTTGTGTCAAAATAGAAGCGATAAATATGTTATTACCTTACTTAAACGAGAATCTGATTGAAGCCGGATGTGATGAGGCCGGTCGTGGATGTTTGGCAGGAGCGGTATACGCTGCTGCGGTTATTCTTCCGAAGGATTTTAAGAATGAACTGTTGAATGATTCCAAGCAATTGACGGAAAAACAACGTTATGCACTGCGTGAGGTAATAGAGAAGGAGGCGATAGCTTGGGCAGTCGGCATCGTGTCACCGGAAGAAATTGATGAAATAAATATCCTGCGGGCTTCTTTCTTGGCCATGCATCGTGCAGTGGATCAGCTGACTACCCGCCCACAACATTTACTGATCGACGGAAATCGTTTCACTAAATATCCCGGCGTCCCCCATACCACAGTAGTGAAAGGAGACGGGAAATATCTTTCAATAGCTGCGGCTTCTATTTTAGCCAAGACATACAGAGACGATTATATGAACCGTCTCCACGACGAGTTTCCTTATTATGATTGGGATCACAATAAAGGCTACCCAACTAAAAAACATCGCGCTGCCATTGCCGAACGTGGAACCACCCCTTACCATCGAATGACATTCAATCTATTAGGAGACGGACAGCTAACTTTAAACTTCTAAAGTTGCTTTGTTTCATTTTGCACAAACATTCTACATTTTTTTGCAGAATAAGCACGATTTTGTTACGGATAACCTTGAAATTGTTCTGTTTAGGCTGAAAAAGTGTTGCCTAGTGCTTTTATTTGTTATTGAAATACTATATCTTTGCAAACAATAATAAGAATTAAAAAGTTTAAAATCATGGCAACGAACAAACTATTGTGGTCTTCTAAACTCATTGGGGTATTTTTTATTATGTTGGTTTGCACTCTTTCCGCAAATGCACAGTTTTTACGTACTTCCTATTTTATGGAAGGTACACACTATCGTCAACAACTGAATCCGGCTTTAACACCGACAAAAGGTTATTTCAACCTTCCAGTAATTGGTGCTGTTAATGCAACTGTCGGGTCTACTTCATTAGGCTATCAGGATATCATCGATATTATTGATGATGGTGACGATTTCTATACTAAACCGGATTTCATGAACCGTCTGAAAGATAATAATAAACTGAATGTGAACTTCAGTACAGAAATTCTTTCTGCAGGATGGTACAAAGGCAAGAACTTCTGGTCATTCAATATCGGTCTGCGTACAGATATCGGTGCTAACTTGACTAAGAATATGTTTACCTTCTTGAATGAGATGGAAACAGTTGAAGAAAATTGGAGAAACAGTAACTATGATATTAGTGGTCAGCGATTGAATATTAATGCTTATACGGAAGTCGGTTTAGGACTTTCACGTCAGATTAACAGCCGTTTGACTGTTGGTGCTAGAGTGAAAGCATTATTGGGTATTGGCAACATGGAGTTGAAACTTAATAAAGTTGCGATGAATGCTAACTTGCCTAGTGACGCAGAAATTGCAAAATGGTCTAGTGAGAGCTACTGGAATTCTATGAGTACTCCCGAAGCAATAAAAGCTGCACAGGAATTGAAAACTAAGTTTGATAATTATCATGCAAACTTGACTGTTGGCGCAGAACTGAAAAGTTCTTTCAAAGGTCTGGAATTGAAAGAAGAAGAAGGTAAAGACTATGTAACAGATTTCGACTTTGACAGTGGTAAATTGGGTATTGCAGGTTATGGCTTTGGTATCGACTTGGGAGCTTCTTATAAAATATTGGATAATCTGACAGTGTCTGCATCTGTTCTTGATTTAGGTTTTATTTCTTGGTCAAAATCAAGCACAAAAATTGCCTCAGCTAACCCGGATCCGATTGATATTAAAGGGAGTACCTATGCAAATATGGTTGATCCGAATGATCCGAATACTGTTATGAACGCTGTAAATCAGTTGCAGAATGACGCTCAAGGATATATGGACCGTGTAACGAATGGTGATGTACTTGACTATGACATGTTGCAACTTGAAGTAGGCGATGCTAGAGAATCTCGTAAATCCCGTCTTGCTTCTACATTAGTATTAGGTGCAGAATACGGATTCTTCAATAACAAATTAGCAGTCGGTGTATTGTCAACAACTCGTTTTGTACAGCCTGATGCTCTTACAGAATTAACATTCTCCGCAAACTATCGTCCGAAAAGCTGGTTCAATGTAGCGCTTAGCTATTCAGCAATCCAGTCAGCCGGTAAATCTTTCGGTCTGGGTCTGAAGTTAGGTCCTCTGTTTGTCGGAACTGACTATATGTTCTTAGGAAAGAACTCTAACTCTGTTAACGGATTTGTTGGAGTATCTATTCCGTTAGGTGGAAAAAAAGCAAATAAAGAAGGATAAAATATTTTAATTTCTCTCTCTAAACATTCTCTTTTAATTAATTCTCTATAGAATAAAAAACGTATAATTACAGCTTACCGTCATAAAGAATCCTTGTAAAGGACCATAGATGGTAAGCTGTTTTTTTTATGTTCCTCCTTTTAGAACCACTTAATCTTCCGGAATATCACAAACGCAAGCGTTGACAATCCGATGGAGAAGAGCACGATCAAAGAGAAAGCAAAGGGTACTTTTTCCAGGTGAATGTCCACATTCATGCCATAAAAACTGGCAATCAATGTCGGAAGCATCAGGACGATGGACAGACTTGTCATACGTTTCATGATCGTATTCACATTGTTGGAGATAATAGAGGCAAAAGCATCCATTGTTCCTGTGAGGATATCGCTGTAAATATTTACCGTATTGAGTGCCTGTTTCAGCTCGATAATCACATCCTCCACTAATTCTGTGTCCAGATAATCCGTATCCTGAAAAATAGTCCTTAACTTACCGATCATCACTTCATTTCCACGGATGGAAGTATTGAAGTAGACAAGTGTTTTTTGCAGTCTCATCAGGCGAAGTAAATCCTCGTTACGGATACTTCGTTCCAATTCCTTTTCTGCGGCACTGATGTCTATGTTTATCTGCTTTAGATATTTCAGGAACCACACAGCAGAAGAATAGATTAACCGAAAAATCAGATCCAGTTTGTTGCGTACAACGATCCCTTTTCGACGGGTATGCTCTATGAAATCCGGTAACAAATCTGTGTTGTGATAACAGACGGATACAATAATCTCATTGTTGGTGATAATTCCAATCGGTACAGTGTCGAAAGGCAGGCTGCCATTCAGTTTGTTCACTACCGGGATGCGGAGAATTGTCAACAACCAGTTACCTTCCGTATCCGTACGCGGACGTTCGTCCGTATCGGCTATATCATTAAGAAATGATTCGGGTACGTTGAGAGTTTGAGTTAGAAATTCAAAGTCATCATTGTTTGGGCATACTACATTTACCCAGCTGTTGGGAAGCCATTGTGCTTTTTCCACAAAGCCAGCCTCACAATAAAGATACGTTCTCATCTTATTGCCTCCTTTCGTTTGTTTGACACGAGCAGAGGCATCAGTTTTCAATGACTCTGTTCGCTTTAATTAATACTAGTTGTGCACGTTCGCGGGTTTGAATCGTCCATATTTCTATGATTTTAATTTAAAAGCGACGCAAAGGTACGGAAAAATGAAGTAGGTTCCGCCTTTTGTGTCGGGTTTTTCGATAGACAGCTTGAAAGTTGTTTTACAAAGTAAGAAAAAGACCCATAGCCTGATGCACTTCTGCCTTGTAACTTAACATAGATTAAACGTTTACGTAACTATCTTTTTTGTACCTTTGCGCCCGAAAATCAGTGTGATAATTTAAATATTGAAATATTATGAGTAAGAAAGCCCTTTTAATGATCCTCGATGGTTGGGGATTAGGTGACCAAAAGAAAGACGACGTAATCTTCAACACTCCCACTCCTTATTGGGATTATCTGATGAGTACTTATCCTCACTCTCAACTTCAGGCAAGCGGTGAAAACGTAGGTTTACCTGACGGACAGATGGGTAACTCGGAAGTAGGTCACTTGAATATCGGTGCCGGACGCGTGGTTTATCAGGACTTGGTGAAAATCAATCGTGCATGTGCGGACAACAGCATCATGAAAAATCCTGAAATCGTTTCTGCTTTCTCTTATGCAAAAGAAAACGGCAAGAGTGTTCACTTTATGGGGTTGACTTCTAACGGTGGTGTACACAGCTCACTCGTTCATCTCTTCAAACTTTGTGATATCGCAAAAGAATACAACATCAACAATACATTTATCCACTGTTTCATGGATGGTCGCGATACTGACCCGAAAAGTGGTAAAGGTTTTATCGAAGAACTTTCTGCGCACTGCGAGAAATCAGCTGGCAAGATTGCTTCTATCATCGGCCGTTATTACGCTATGGACCGTGACAAGCGTTGGGAGCGTGTAAAAGAAGCTTATGACCTGCTCGTAAACGGTGTAGGTAAGAAAGTTACCGATATGGTTCAGGCAATGCAGGAATCTTACGACGAAGGCGTGACAGACGAATTCATCAAACCGATTGTGAACGCTAACTGCGACGGAACAATCAAAGAAGGTGATGTAGTGATCTTCTTCAACTACCGTAACGACCGTGCCAAAGAGTTGACTGTCGTACTGACTCAACAAGATATGCCGGAAGCTGGCATGCATACCATCCCAGGTTTGCAATATTACTGTATGACTCCGTATGATGCATCTTTCAAAGGTGTTCATATCTTGTTCGACAAAGAAAACGTATCCAACACATTGGGCGAATATCTTGCTTCCAAAGGCTTGAGTCAACTTCATATCGCTGAAACAGAAAAGTATGCTCACGTAACATTCTTCTTCAACGGTGGACGTGAAACTCCGTTCGACAATGAAGAACGTATCCTTGTTCCTTCTCCAAAGGTTGCTACTTACGACTTGAAGCCGGAAATGAGCGCTTTCGAAGTAAAAGATAAACTGGTGGCTGCCATCAACGAGAACAAATATGATTTCATTGTAGTGAATTTCGCTAACGGTGACATGGTTGGTCATACCGGTATTTACGAAGCAATCGAGAAAGCGGTTGTTGCTGTAGACGCTTGCGTGAAAGATGTAATTGAAGCAGCTAAAGCACAAGATTACGAAGCAATTATCATTGCCGATCATGGTAATGCTGATCATGCTTTGAACGAAGACGGTACTCCGAACACAGCTCACTCTTTGAACCCTGTTCCTTGCGTTTACGTGACAGAGAACAAGGCTGCGAAAGTAGAGGATGGCCGTTTGGCAGATGTTGCTCCGACTATTCTGAAAATTATGGGGCTGACTGTTCCGGCTGAAATGGACGGAAACGTTTTGATTAAGTAATTTAGATTTCTATAATTGGGAGGGCGGAGTAGAACTCCGCCCTTTTTGTCTCACATAAGGTTTAAAATGATACAAATAGGTGATGTAGTAGTGTCTCTTGATGTATTTCAGGAGAAGTTCCTTTGCGATTTGGGCGCCTGCAAGGGGGCTTGTTGCGTTGAAGGTGATGCCGGTGCTCCGGTAGAGCTGGACGAGGTGATGGAGTTGGAAGAAGTTTTGCCGATTATTTGGGATGAACTGGCTCCGGAAGCACGTGCGGTGATTGAAGAGCAAGGAGTGGTATATACGGATCAGGAAGGCGATCTGGTGACTTCTATTGTTAATAATAAGGACTGTGTGTTTACCTGCTACGATGAGAATGGTTGCTGCTACTGCGCTATCGAGAAGGCTTATCGGGAGGGGAAAACAGACTTCTATAAACCGGTTTCTTGTCATCTTTATCCTATCCGGATTGGCGATTACGGGCCTTATAAAGCGGTAAATTACAATCGTTGGGATGTATGTAAGGCAGCGGTTTTGCTAGGGAAAAAAGAGAATCTTCCCGTATATCAGTTTTTGAAAGAGCCTTTAATCCGTAAGTTCGGTGAAGAATGGTACAAAGAGCTGGTTGCTGTTGCTGAAGAACTGAAAAAGCAGAAATATATTTAAATTCTCTTCCGGTTCTTGCGTATGCAATATAGCTGATATAGCAAAATGCACAATGCGATTATGATTCCGCATGCCGGCATAATCCATGCTTCCGGATGGATAATAATCAAGAAGATACAAGTCGCGATTACGCAGGAAGTCAGTACAATAAGAAACAGCCTGATCTTTGCAAATAACGGATTGGGTGCAGTAGTTTTCATTTTCATAGTTATGTTTTCTTTGCTTTTTATGCAAGATAGTGATTTTGTCTGGAAAACGTTTCCGCTGTTAGGTTTTATTAAGAGATAGGCAGTTGAACTATTCGAACATGAAAGCTCCTTTAGATAAAAGAAAAACGCCGATCGAAGGACGTTCCTTCGCCATCGGCGTTTCCTCGTTGTAAGATGTGAGGTTGGTTTATAAAAACGTGTTATTTAGATTATGTATCGATATTTGCATACGTTGCATTCTCTTCAATAAACTCGCGGCGCGGCCCTACATCTTCACCCATCAACATAGAGAAGATATAATCGGCTTCTGCGGCGTTGTCAATATTTACTTGCTTCAGCATACGGTTTTCAGGGTCCATAGTAGTTTCCCACAACTGCTGGGCGTTCATTTCACCCAAACCTTTGTAACGTTGTGTATGAATTGCATTTTCTGAACCACCACCGTAAGTGTCAATAAACTTCTGGCGTTGTGCGTCTGTCCAGCAATACTCTTCTACTTTACCCTTTTTGCAGAGGTAGAGCGGGGGAGTGGCGATGTACAGATAACCGTTCTGGATAACTTGCGGCATGTAACGGAAGAAGAACGTCATGATCAGTGTGTCGATGTGAGAACCATCGACGTCGGCATCGGTCATGATGATGATCTTATGATAACGCAACTTCTGTATGTTTGCTTCTTTGCTGTCTTCGTCAGTTCCGATAGTCACACCGAGAGCTGTGTAGATATTGCGGATTTCATCACTTTCCAGAGCTTTGTGATACATGGCTTTTTCTACGTTCAGAATCTTACCGCGTAATGGGAGAATAGCCTGGAACATACGGTTACGTCCCTGCTTGGCAGTACCACCTGCCGAGTCTCCCTCGACGAGGAACAATTCACATTTTGAAGGATCCTTATCCGAACAGTCGGCCAACTTACCCGGCAGGCCACCACCTGACATCGGTGACTTGCGTTGTACCATTTCACGGGCTTTTCTTGCGGCGTGACGTGCGGTAGCGGCAAGAATCACTTTGTCAACAATCGTTTTTGCTTCCTTCGGATGTTCTTCCAGATAATATGTTAATACTTCGCCCACTGCCTGGTCAACAGCACCCATCACTTCGTTGTTACCCAACTTCGTTTTAGTCTGTCCTTCAAACTGTGGTTCAGCCACTTTTACAGAAATAACAGCAGTCAAACCTTCACGGAAGTCATCTCCCGAGATTTCAACTTTCACCTTTTCCAGCATCTTGCTGTCTTCGGCGTATTTCTTCAACGTACGAGTCAGCGCACGGCGGAAACCTGCCAAGTGTGTACCACCTTCAATGGTGTTGATATTGTTGACGTATGAGTGAACGTTTTCGGAGAATCCGGTATTGTACATGATAGCCACTTCAATAGGAATTCCCTGCTTTTCCGAGTTCAGATAGATAACATCGTTAATCAAGTGCTCGCGTGAAGACTCGATAAAACGCACGAACTCTCTCAAGCCTTCTTCTGAATAGAACTGTTCGCCCTTGAAACTTCCGTCTTCGTTCACAACCCGGCGGTCAGTCAGGGAGATACGGAGACCAGCGTTCAGATAAGCCAATTCGCGCAGGCGTGAAGCCAGAATCTTGTAGTCGTATACCGTTTCAGTAAAGATGGTATTATCCGGCCAGAATTGCTGGCGGGTTCCTGTGATGTCAGCTGTACCGACTTCTTTTACAGAATAAAGCGGTTTACCGATCTCATATTCCTGCTGATAGATTTTACCATTACGGAATACTTGTGTAGTCATGTGGGTAGACAACGCGTTTACGCACGACATACCTACACCGTGCAAACCTCCGGATACTTTGTAAGAACCCTTGTCGAATTTACCTCCGGCATGCAGTACGGTCATGGCAACTTCCAGTGCCGACTTCTTTTCTTTCTCGTGATAGTCAACCGGAATACCGCGTCCGTTGTCCTGTACTGTGATTGAATTGTCTTCGTTGATTATTACTTCGATATGGTCGCAATAGCCGGCCAATGCTTCGTCGATAGAGTTGTCAACGATTTCGTATACCAAATGGTGAAGTCCCTTGACGCTGATGTCACCAATGTACATCGCAGGGCGTTTTCTTACTGCTTCAAGACCTTCCAATACTTGGATACTATCCGCAGAATAAGACCCGTTATTGGGAGTGATTTGTTCTTCGCTCATAATTGCCTTTCTAACTTTAATAACAGAGCAAATATAGTGAAAATAGTCGACTTGACGAAGAATAATCAGTGAAAAATGAAGAATACGGGCGGTTTCTCTGTATTCTTGATGGGTTTGATATTCAATGGGTTATAAACAAGAAAGGCCGAACTTAAAAGTTCAGCCTAGGTGCTATGTAGAATTATTAAATTCTTCTTATTAAGCGAGCTTGTTGATGTAAAGAGCCAACTTAGATTTCAGATTGTTAGCTTTGTTTTTGTGAATGATATTCACTTTAGCCAACTTATCCAACATCTTTGTAATGCCTGGGTACATTGCAACTGCTTCTGCTTTATCAGTAGTTGCACGAAGCTTTCTAACAGCATTTCTCATGGTTTTGCCATAATATCTGTTATGAAGTCTTCTTGTCTCTTCTTGTCTGATTCTTTTCAGTGATGATTTATGATTTGCCATCTCGACTAATCTATTTTTTTAGTTCTTTATTCTTTTAACTTGTAGCCCGTGGGGGAATCGAACCCCCCTTTCAAGAATGAAAATCTTGCGTCCTAACCGATAGACGAACGGGCCATCCTTTGTTGCATTTCTGCGTTTTGCTTTCTCGAATCTGTGTTTGTTTCTCGATTGCGGTTGCAAAGGTAGGAACTTTTTTGAAACTGACAAATGATTTATAGTAAAATTTTCAATGAATATGTGTTTTTTTTAAAAGGTACCGTCCTTTTTAGTTGATATTCAGCGAAATATATGATTGCGTTTTTTATAAAAAAAACTTCTCTCCTGTGAAAAACAGTAGAGAGTCTGTTTTCTTACCACCTTATTATATATAGTGAAATAAAAAACAGTTTATTTGTGACTTCTTTTGTAACTTTCATGTACGCGAAAGATAAAGAAGTGGAAGCGATATTTAACGCCGGATGTCTCCGATTATTTTGTGTTTTTTTTGTAGCTTTGCTTCGGATTGAAAACGAGATTATTCGGCTATGCTGCAAAAAACGAAAGGAATAGTTCTTCATACATTAAAATACAATGATACATCTATCATTGTGGATATGTATACAGAGTTGTCCGGCAGGGCTTCTTTCCTTGTAGCAGTACCCCGTTCGCGGAAAGCGGCTGTAAAATCCGTACTTTTCCAGCCGTTGTCTTTTATTGAGTTCGAGGCCGACTATCGCCCCAACGCAACTCTCTATCGTGTGAAGGAAGCGAAATCCTTTTATCCTTTTTCTTCCATTCCTTATGATCCGTATAAATCTTCAATGGCACTTTTCCTGTCGGAGTTTCTTTACAGGGCTGTTCGGGAGGAGACGGAGAACCGCCCGTTATTTGCTTATCTGCAACATTCCATCATTTGGCTGGACGAGTGTGAAGACGGTTTTGCCAATTTCCATCTGGTTTTCCTGATGCGTCTTTCCCGTTTCTTGGGACTTTATCCGAATCTGGAAGATTATCATACCGGCGATTACTTTGATTTATTGAATGCCTGCTTTACTTCTATTCGTCCCCAACTACATTCCTCTTATATCAATCCCGAAGAGGCTGCCCGTCTCCGTCAACTGATGCGCATGAACTATGAAACAATGCATCTTTTTGGCATGAGCCGTGCGGAGCGTACCCGTTGCCTGACAATTATGAATGATTATTACCGCTTGCATCTGCCGGACTTCCCGGCATTGAAATCACTGGAGGTATTGAAAGAACTGTTTGATTAATTAGTAACTTCTCTTCATTTGCTTGCCATATATTGTTTTAGCTGCATTTTAGCGTCCGCCACTGTAAAACGACAATTAATCAGGTGATGATAACACTTCTTAATGCGGGCTTGTATGCTGTTTCTGAAAATATATGTTACTTTTGTCCGTAGAGAACAAAAGAGAATGAACAAGCGAAAAAACAATATGAAAAGATTCCTATATCTGACGGTCTGTCTTCTCATCCTTGGGGAGTTTTATGGTTGTAACGGAGACGTGTTTGTCGACGACTTCCGTCCTTCCGATTCCGAACTGACGTTGGATGGGAACGGGGATGTCGCCACTATTCAATTTGCAGCATCCAATTGGGATTGGATGTATATAGCCTTCGGTTTTCCCATTCAATATAAAATATATGACGCGGACAATCGCCTGATAACAAATGGCCAAGGTCCATCGCTGAACGGGTTGGGAAAGATTGTGTGCACCGGAGAGTTGATTGATTTCACCATCGAACGCGTTCATCCCGAAGAAGTGAAGATAACGGTAGGCGAGAATGCCCTTTCCGCTCCTTTTCAATTCCAGCTCAGGGCGAGCAACGAGTATGAGTGGCAAGAGATATATGTCGAGATTTCTCCGACAGACAGATATGTGATGGACAGCATCATTTATTCTTTGGATGCATATTCTTACGATCCGGAAAACAGGATAGAGAAAAAAGAAGGCGTCTCCTTTCATAACTTAACAGATGGTTCGTCTACATACACGCTTTTTCCTTTCGAGTCTTTTTATCATTTCATGAGATTTAAAAGCGATGTGCCCGAAGCTTTTCAACTACTGGGCGAAGCCGGTCTGACTGTGGAAATACCAAGCATGAAAGACGGATATTTAGTGATGAACGGCAAACGGGCGCCGTTCATTTCTGCGCAACAAATGTTGTCTTGTCCCAATACGGAACAGGAAGCAGACATAATCCCTCCCCGGACTTCTCGATACTACACCTTATCGATGGTGTATGATTGGTTGGAAACGAGATATACCCTCTATGTTTCTCACCCCAAAACCAAGAAACAACGAATCGTAACCGGCACGTTGCATAGCGAAATGCCTGTAAAATATCATATAACACACAAGGATATCCCTTTCAACAACTAACCTGTCAATAACTAGCATATCAATGATTAGAAATAGGAACGCCATACGGTTGCTGTGCCTCCTTTGCCTCCTGGTACATCCGGCAATCAACGCAAATCTGGAAGCCCAGACAATCACCGGACAACGGAATGACAGCGTCAGCCATCCTCTGATCCGCCATCAGCTTGGCTTCGACATCCGTCCGGGCTATATCGTTTCTACCCATAGTTTTCTGCAAGGAGACAATGTGCAGCAAAAGAAAATCGACCAATCGTTTTCCTTCCATCTCAAGTACGCTTTCAGATTCAGTAAAGAATCCAATCTCGGCAGGCTCTTTCCTCATACCTATCAGGGTATTGGCGTTTCCTACCATACCTTTTTTAGTCCCGTTGAATTGGGAAATCCGGTGTCGGTATACGCTTTTCAAGGGTCACGTATCGCGCAACTGTCGCCCCGTCTGTCGCTTGATTACGAATGGAACTTCGGAGCTTCTTTTGGCTGGAAGAAATATGACGAACTATCCAATCCGCAAAACGTGCTGGTTGGCTCCAAGATCAATGCATACATCAATCTCGGCTTTTTGCTGAACTGGCAAGTTCACAGGTACTGGAAACTGGCGGCGGGTGTAGATCTTACCCATTTTTCCAACGGAAACACGCATTATCCTAATGGGGGCCTTAATGTTATTGGAGGAAGAATCGGCATCGTACGTACTTTGGGCGCGGATGAGTCGCTCGGTTCCATCGCTCCCGGACGGCTCTTTATAAAGCCTCATGTCAGCTATGACTTGGTGATCTACGGAGCCACCCGCAAAAGGGGATTGATTGGAGACGATGTATCGAGTATGATTCCCGGTTCGTTCGGCGTGGCGGGCATCAATTTCGCCCCGATGTATAATTTCAACAACTATTTTCGGGCAGGGCTTTCTGCGGATGCGCAATATGATGAGAGTGCCAATCTCAAGGAGTATAGAGTGGGCGAGTTTTACTCGAGCAATTTGAAGTTTCATCGTCCTCCTTTCCGTAAGCAATTTGCCATGGGGGTATCTCTTCGGGCAGAACTGGTGATGCCTGTTTTCTCTATCAATGTCGGTGTCGGTAGGAACCTGATATACAGCGGTGATGATACGAAAGGGTTTTACCAGATTTTAGCTCTCAAGACTTATGTCACCCGTCATTTGTTTCTACACGTGGGATATCAGTTGAGTAAATTTAAAGACCCCAACAATCTGATGTTGGGACTTGGGTATAGATTCCATGATAAGCGATGAAAGAGTAATCTGCGTTCGCATACGTTGTTTTTGTTCGGCTCAACCTTTCTTGTTGGCTGATGATGACAGAATAGTAGTATCTGTTTACGGGTTGTTATACTGAATTATTGTTTAACCCGGATGAAGGACGAGTGCTGTCGTCTAATCGGCCGACTACTGTCGGCTGCTTAGACGACTATAGTTGTCTGTATGGTCAACTATAGTTGTCTTGTAGTGAATAGACAGTTTGTCATTGGTGTGAAGCCGTGATTATCCGGGGTGGTTATCAGCGGGCGTGAAAGGGGTGAAGGCTGTGAAGGAGGCATTTTATGCTATCTGTTCACAGTAAGGCTTTGATAACCATTTGTTTATAGTCGTGTGATGAGTGTGAAAGTTGATAATGATTCTACAAACGGATATGGATTGAAATTAACGAAAGTTGCAGATGTGTGTAAGATAAAACATCTTGCACGCATCTGCAACGGTATCTTGCACAGGTTTATACTGCTATTAATCAAATATATAAACTTTGGCTAGTGTAAGGTGCAAGATAAAATTGAACTAAAGTCTTCTGTAAAAGTGCCGGAAGTTATCCCAAAAGCTCTTTTACTTTTGCGGAAATGGCACGTCCTTCTGCAAGTCCTGCCAACTTCTTGGAGGCAACTCCCATGACCTTACCCATATCTTTGCCGCTCGTAGCACCTGTCTCTGCGATAATTTCCTTCAAAGCAGCTTCCAGTTCTTCGGCAGTCATCTGTTTCGGCAGGTATTTTTCCATAACGGCTACCTGACCCAATTCTACTTCCGCCAAATCCTGACGACCCTGTCCGATATAGATTTCAGCAGAATCTTTTCCTTGTTTTACAAGTTTCTGGATAATCTTCAGAGCTGCGTCATCTGTCAATATATCGTTAGCTCCCGGAGCTGTCTTAGCTTCGAGGAAGAACTTCTTTATATTTCTCAAGGTTTCAAGGGCTACTTTATCTTTCGCCTTCATTGCGTTTTTAATGTCTTCGCTGACTTGATCGAATAAATCCATACTATTATAATTAAATATTAAAGATTAAAAATTATAACTGAGGTCTGATTCCGCGGGGCTATAATTTTCGTTCTTAAGCTCTTTGTTTAGAATGTAATCACGCCATTATCATCCGTGGCTTCTTCCGTTGCCACTTCCTCTTCCAGTGCAGCTTTCGTCCGGATTTTGGTAAGAGTTGTCTTATCACGCATGTACGTAGGAGAATCTTCCACCATGGCGATGATATCGTCGTTGTCCAAATCTTCCATGTTGAAAAGATAGATGTGGCGGCGTTTGCGGAGACTCTTGCTTCCGATATTGCTGGCGCTTTCGCCGTATGCCTTGCGGATGCGTTCCTTGTTCTTCTCTTTTTCCTCTTCCAGTTGCAGTTGGCGTTCTTCCTCTTCCTGGCTGCGTGCAGCGTGCAGGCTGTCCATTCCGGGGACGTCTTCTACACCGAATCCGGTTGCCAATACGGTGATCTTTACTTTTGTCTCCAATGAGTTGTCGATGGCAACACCCCAGATCACTTCCACTCCTTCGCGGAATTTGCTCATGAACTCGTGTATCTCGTTCATTTCTTCCATCATCAGTTCGGATGACGGGCAGAAAGAAACGTTCAACATAACCTTCTTGGCATTGAAAATATCGTTGTTGTTGAGCAGCGGAGAATGCAGGGCATCGTCGATTGCTTTCGTCACACGGTTTTCTCCTTCACCGAATCCGGTACTCATGATAGCTACTCCGCCATCTTTCAGAATAGTTTTCACATCAGCAAAGTCGAGGTTGACCGTACCACGCATGGTGATAATCTCGGCAATACTCTTGGCAGCGATGGAAAGAGTGTCATCGGCTTTGCCGAAGGCATTCATGAAGGTAAGGTCGGCGTATATTTCGCGCAGGCGTTCGTTGTTGATAACCAATAGGGCATCAACATGCTGGGCGATACGTTCGACGCCGTCCAGTGCCTGGATGATTTTCTTTTCTCCTTCGAAGATAAAAGGGATGGTGACGATGCCGACAGTCAGAATATCCATTTCCTTCGCAATGCGGGCGATGACCGGTGCAGCTCCTGTGCCGGTTCCTCCTCCCATTCCGGCGGTGATGAATACCATCTTGGTGCCGTCGTTCAGTTGGTTTCTGATATCTTCTATACTTTCTTCGGCGGCGTCGCGTGCCCGTTCGGGACGGTTGCCGGCTCCAAGCCCTTGCGTGATGCTACGGCCCAGTTGCAGTTTCACCGGGACAGGTGATTCGGCCAATGCCTGGTTGTCCGTGTTACAAAGAACGAACGTTACATCATGGATGCCTTCCCGGTACATGTGGTTTACAGCGTTACCACCACCACCACCTACACCAATCACTTTGATGATCTTCGGTGAATCTGTCGGGAAATCGAATTGTACTATCTCGTCCATATCTTGATTGAATTATGAATTACGAATTATGAATATTGATTAACAAGCGGATGACGGTTACTTCATATCGTCGTCGGAGAAGATTTCTTTCGTCAACGAGTCGATCTTGCGCTGAATCCAGCTCGGACCGGCTTCTCTTTTCCGTCTTTCTTTCTCTTCCTTTTCCTTTTGCTTGCGAAGTTTCTCCGCTTCTTTGGCAGCTAACTTGGCTTCACGCTCTTCTTCCTCTTTCTTGAGGCGGGCGATGCGGGCCTGTTCCTTCAGCTCTTGGTCGTCCTCAAACATGTCTGCGGTCCTATGCACTTCCGGCTCCGGTTTGGAGACTGACGGTGCAGGGGTAGCAACTTGCGGAGTGCTTTCAGTCAGGCAACAGTTTTGGTTACCTTCAAACAGGAGACCGAACAATGTGTTCTGTGAACCGTCTTTTTTTAGTATATTGCTGGGTGCATGGACCGTATTGCGCGGAAGTTTCGCCATCCGTATCTTTTCTATCTTGCTGCGTTTGCGCAAGGTTTCGTCCAAGTTCTTCAGGTTGGCGGCTCCTCCTGTCAGGATAAGTCCTGCCAGCAGTTTGTCTTCGTAGCCGGATAGCTGAATCTGGTTCCATACGTTGGCAATGATTTCTTCAGCACGGGCTTCGATGATATTATTAAGGTCTGCCACTTTGATGATACGGTTGTCATCGTCCAGTTTGCAGGTAGCTTCTTCCTCTTCTTCGGGGTCTTCTTCGTAGAGGGCGTCACCGTAGGCTTTTTTCAGGCGTTCGGCTTCTTCCTCTTCCATTTGCAGGGTGGTGATGTCACGCGTGATACTGTTGCCTCCCAAAGGTAATACGGTGAGGAAGCGAAGGATGTTATTCTTATATACGGAGATGGTAGTCGTATCTGCTCCGAAGTCGATCAATGCACAACCCGAACGGCGTTCGCTTTCTGTCAGTACGGCGTTGGCTGTTACTAACGGGGCGATCAGCTGGTCGGCAATGTCGATTTTTGCCTGCTGGAAGCAATGCTCCAGATTCTTGCGTACGGAAGCACGGGCAACGATGTTGAGGAAACGTCCTTCAATATGGCTTCCTACCAAGCCTACCGGATTGGCTTGCAGATTATTGCCCACTTTGTATTCTTGTGGAGCTACGTCCAATATATCCATATCAACCACCGGGATGGCAATGTTTTCATCACCGATAGCGCTTACAAGTTCTTCGGATATGATGGCTTCTTCCTCCAGGTCGCGGCTTACTACATTGCGAACTGTGCGGAGTGATTGTCCGCCGATGCCTACATATACCTTGGCAATTGAGTTTTTCAACTCACCTTCCAGTCTGTTGATGATCGAGGTCAGGCTTTGCGCTGTCTTGTCCAGATTGAAAATTACTCCTTTACGAATAAACGTAGAAGAGTCTTCCTGGGCATAGGCTAATACCTGCATGCTTCCGTCACTGTTCTTTCTTCCGGCCACACCGGTTATCTTCGATGAACCAAGTTCAATAGCGGCGATAAATTCTGTTGTTGCCATATATATTTATTTACGATTTTACGATTTATAATTTACGATTGAAAAAAGATTGTTCACTCCTCATCTGTCAACTATCGATTATCAACTATTACCTACTCTCGTTTTGTGCAGATAATCTGGTTATTGAATTCGAGGTTGATGCGTGAATATTTATTCCAGCCTACCCGGTTGAGTCCTTTCTTGTAGAACTTCTTCAAACGTGCCAGTTTATCTTCAAAGTTTTCCAGTTTTCCGAGATAGACGAGATGGTCTCCCACACGCGGCACCAATTCGATGTTCTGGTCGGGCAACACGTGAATCTGTTCTATCTGGGCGTCCCAGAATTTATTATTATGCAAAAATACACCAAACTTATATAAATCCTTCATTGCAAACGACTTTTCTACGTTTCCGGTGACAATTACCCGGTGAGCGACGCATTTTGCATCCGGTGGCATGATGGTTCCTTTGTTGTCAAGGTAGTAATTCTGACCGTTGGAGCTCATCACCCGAAGAATAGGAATACGTTGTGTCACTTCCACGCATACTTTGCCGCTGGGTGTTTTGTAACATTCGGCTTCGTCAATCAACGGATGTTTGCTTAATTCCCGTTCCAGTGACTTGGTAGAGATACGCTCCATCTTCTTCCCGATGGGGTAGATCCCTTTGTGCTGAAGGATACCTTTCAGCTCTTCTTTGGTGATGAAGCCGGCGTACGCGGTATCCTTGATAACCAATTCCATGTCACGGCAGGTCTGGTCGGCAGGCTTGCGGTTGAATGCGGTGATAGCTACGGCGAGGTAGGCTATAAGCACCAGCATGACGATGGATAGAAGGATTCTTTTAATCATAATTAAAAATTAAAGATTAAAAATTAAAATGGCTGCACTGTTTCGGACAGATGGCCGGATTATTATTTATTGATCTTCTTTTCTAATAGTTCCTTTATTTCAGGGACATAGTTGTCAATGTCTCCAGCCCCCAAAGTGATTAATACTTCAATGTTTTTATCTTTCAGAATGTTCAGTATATCTTCTTTTTTGCACATACTTTTTTCAATGCCCGGACGGAGATTATCATAAATCAGTTTGCTGGTGACTCCCGGAATCGGTGCTTCACGTGCCGGATAGATGTCTACCAGAATCACTTCGTCGAGTAGCGACAGGCTATCTGCAAAATCCTGATAGAAGTCGCGGGTACGGGTATAGAGATGCGGCTGGAAGATGGCTGTGATCTTCTTGTCCTTGTAAAGTTCGCGCATGGACAACACACTCTGCTTGATTTCAGAGGGGTGGTGGGCGTAGTCACTCAAAAAGACGATACGGTCGTTCTTGATCTTGAAGTCGAACCGGCGGTCTACTCCGCGGAAACTAGCCATGCCTCTTTTTATTTCCTCATCGGTCACCCCGTTAAGGTGTGCCAATGCCATGGCGGCTACGCCGTTTTCTATGTTGATACTAACCGGAATTCCCAGTTGGATGTCGTTGATACGGGTGTCCGGGGCAACAAAGTCGATGAATATCTCTCCGTTTCCGATACGGATGTTTTCTGCATGGAAGTCGCCCTCGTCACGTGAGTAAGTATAGACACGAACGCCCGGCTGCACTTTGGGTTGCAGGGCGATGCCTTTGCGGATAATCAGTGCGCCATCCGGTTGGATAAGCGTGGTATAATGTTCGAAACTTTCCAGGTAGGCTTGTTCTGTGCCGTAGATATCCAGATGATCGGGGTCGGTAGACGTGATTACAGTCATATAGGGCGACAGCCAGTGGAAAGAACGGTCGAATTCATCCGCTTCAATCACCGTGTAAGGGCTTGTTTGAGAGAGCAACAGGTTGGTGCCGTAGTTCTTTGAGATTCCTCCGAGAAAAGCGGTACATTCCACGTGCGACTGGTGTAACAGATGGGCTGTCATCGTCGATGTGGTTGTTTTACCGTGAGTACCTGCCACGCACAGACCTTTGCTCGAATGTGTAATCGTTCCCAATACTTGGGCGCGTTTCTGTATTTCGAATCCGTTGTTGCGGAAATAAACGAGTTCTTCATGTTCCTGCGGAACGGCGGGCGTGTATATGACTAACGTGCTTTCCTTGTCTTTGCAGGCTTCGGGAATCAGGTCGACGTTTTCTTCATAATGTATTTGTGCACCTTCAGCGATCAGGGTTTCAGTCAATGGAGTAGGGGTACGGTCGTATCCGGCTACTGCCTTTCCTTTAAAGAGGAAGTAACGTACAAGTGCACTCATACCGATGCCGCCGGCACCTACGAAATAGACTGATTTTATCGTTTCTATATTCATTTCTTCTGTTTTTTATTTTAGTACGGATTACGTCATTTGATCCGGAGGGCTATGCCGCTACTTCACTTTGTGCAATCCGATAATCTATTTGTCTATTCTTTACTCCTGTTTATCAGTTCTTCACTTCTGCCAGCTTGATGACCTCCTGTGCGATGATTCTCGCAGAATCGGGCAAAGCCAGTTTAGCGATATTCTCTGTCAGTTCTTTCAGCTTCTGTTCGTCATTGACGGTGGATAATGCTACATCCATCAGGGTTGTTTCCGCTTCACTGTCTTTGACGTAGATAGCTGCCTGTTTGTCCACCAATGCTAAGGCATTCTTTGTTTGGTGATCTTCCGCCACATTGGGCGAAGGCACTAAGATAACAGGTTTATGTAACAGGCAGAATTCTGAAATAGAACCTGCTCCCGCACGGGAAATAACAAGATCGGCGGCTGCATAAGCGGCTGCCATGTCTTTGATGAAATCCGTTACATATAAATTCGGAAGTGTTCCTGCCGCTTTTACAGCTTCTTTCACTTGCGGGTAATAGTATTTGCCCGTTTGCCAGATGAATTGCACATCCGTATTTTCTTTGATGGTTGCCAGTCCGGAGATCAGCGTATTGTTGATGGTACGTGCACCCAGACTGCCGCCTACAATCAGAATCGTCTTTTTACCCGGTTGTAAGTTGAAAGAACGCAATGCTTCTTCTTTAGACGGCATATCCTTTGTCAGGTTTTGGCGGACAGGATTCCCCGTCATGATAATCTTGTCGGCAGGGAAGAACTTTTCCATTCCGTCATAAGCTACACAGATCACCTTTGCTTTCTGTGCCAGAAGTTTATTGGTAACTCCGGCATAAGAGTTTTGTTCCTGAATTAATGTCGGTATTCCCATCATTCCGGCAGTCTTTAGTGTCGGTCCGCTTGCATATCCGCCTACGCCTACCGCCACTTGTGGACGGAAGTCCTTGATAACTTTGCGTGCTTTCCACTGGCTGCGCATCAGTTTTATCAATACAGATACATTTTTCCATAAACGTTTGCGGTCGAACCCGGCTATCGGAAGCCCGATAATCCGGTAACCTGCGTCGGGAACCCGTTGCATTTCCATACGTCCTTCAGCACCTACAAAGAGAATTTCTGCGTCGGGGCGTAACTCTATTATAGCGTTTGCGATAGAGACGGCAGGAAAGATATGCCCTCCTGTTCCTCCACCGCTGATGATAATTCTAAGTTCTTTTTCCATCATAATGTTTTCTTCTGTCTTTCTCAACGTTTACCGCTCATTGTTACTACTGTCATGCTCATCCTCAAACTTGGCATCGCTGTTCAGAATCTGTGCTGTCGGTTCGGCAGCAGTCTGTGCCTCGGAACTTGCTGCTGCATCCGCTTCTAATTGCAGTTGGATCTGTGCATCGTGCGCTTTCTGTTCTTCCAGATGAGCGGTATATCGGCTTACGCTTAATATCATACCAATATAAGCGCAGTTGATTAACGTACTTGTACCTCCTTTGCTGACCAAAGGCAGGGGCTGTCCCGTGACGGGGAATAATCCGACGGCAACCATCATATTCAGTATTGCCTGCGATACTAATAGCAGCGCAATACCCATGACGAGAAAGGCGGGGAAGGTCCGCTCGCATTTCTGGGCGATTCGTCCGGCTCGCATCAGCAACCATAGATAGAGGAACACCACAAATATTCCTCCTACCAGTCCCATTTCTTCAATCACAATCGCAAAGATAAAATCGGAGAATGCCTGACTAAGGAAGTCACGCTGTATCGAGTTTCCCGGACCTTTGCCGACTACATGGCTGGTAGCAATGGCGATGCGTGCATGCGCAATCTGCGCGTCTTTGTCAATATCAAACTTGGCAGCCGGTACTTCCTCTTTCTCAAAGAAGCCGGAAATACGATTCTGCCATGTTTCGAAGCGGTGAAGTCCCGGAGTGTTATGTAGTGTTTTGGCGGGAATAGCCATCAGTACACCGACGGCAACACCGCCCGCAAGCGCCAATATACCCAACATTCCGAACAGTTTCTTCGCAGATACCCGCCCGATGAACATCATCAGGAAGACCACTCCGAAGAGTAGCATCGCTGTCGAAAGGTTTTCCGGCGCGATGAGCAGAAATACCAGTCCGGTGAGGATCATGATATATTTGAAGGCGTTCGGGTTGGCTCCGTATTCGTCCTGCCTTTTGGACAGGATGAATGAGACGGCAATGATAACCGCCATCTTTGCCAATTCCGAGGGCTGGAACTGTAATCCCATAAAGGTCATCCAGCGGGCTGCCCCGTTGACACGGTCCCCTGTGATGATACCCATCAGCGTGACAAACGCCAATAGAACCAGAGAAACCGGATACAGAAAGACCGGAAATACCTGGAACCATTTGTAGGGAACATTATGCAGAAACACTACTACCACAGCACCTACCATCAGGATGATGGAGTGTTGTGTAATCGGTCCCCAGTGGTCGCCACTTTTGTAAGTCAGCGTCGACGCTGCCGAGAACACCTCGATAATCGAGATGAGGCAGAGACAGAGGAAGATAATCCAGATTACCTTGTCACCTTTGAATATGTTCTTTAATAAATCCAATCTTGTAGCAATTTAAAAAATTAATAATTAGAAATTAAAGGGCACGGACACATTCCTTAAACTGGTCGCCACGGTCTTCATAGCTCTTGAAGAGGTCGAAAGAGGCGCAGCAGGGGCTCAATAATACCGTTTCACCTTTCTTTGCCAGTTTGTAGGCAGCTTCTACGGCGTCCTTCATTCCGGTTTGTACGTCTGCTACGGGCAGGCCGAAACGATCGAAGAATTCGTGAAGCTTTTCGTTATGAAGCCCAAGGTATACCAGTGCCGAACACTTTTCGCGTACCAGGTCTTCAATTTCAGTATAGTCGTTGCCTTTATCTTTACCACCGAGAATCAATACCGTTTTGGTAGTCATGCTTTGCAGGGCATACCAGCAGGAGTTGACATTCGTTGCTTTAGAGTCGTTAATGAAATCAATTCCGCGGACACGTGCCACCTTTTCCAACCGATGTTCTACTCCCTTGAAGTCGGAGAGGGCTTTACGGATGTTTTCTTTGGCGATGCCAGCAAGGTTTGCCGAGATGCCGGCGGCTAAAGAGTTGTATAGGTTATGTTGTCCTGTCAGAGCCAGTTCCTCCTGCTCCATGTTGAAGGCAATCGGTTCGGTGATTTTCACTTCGTGATCTTCTACGTATGCGATAGCTCCATCTTCTTTTACAGCGGCAAAAGGATACAGGTGAGCTTTCAGACCGTGTTTCGCCAGTTCCTGTTTGATGATCGGGTCGTCATTCCAGAAGATGAAAGCATCGTCCGGAGTTTGGTTTTGGGTAATGCGGAATTTAGCGTCGATGTAATTCTGCATACAGTGGTCGTAGCGATCAAGATGGTCTGGAGTGATGTTCATCAATACGGCGATGTTCGCACGGAAGTTATACATATTATCCAGCTGGAAAGAGCTAAGTTCGATAATATAATAGTCATGGTAATCTTCGGCTACCTGCAAAGCAAGACTTTTGCCGATGTTGCCTGCCAAACCTACGTTCAGACCTGCGCTTTTGAAAATATGGTAGATCAGGGAAGTCGTTGTAGTCTTCCCGTTAGAACCTGTAATACAGATCATTTTGGCATCAGTATAGCGTCCGGCAAACTCAATCTCGGAGATCACCGGTGTGCCTTGAGCTTTCAGTTTCAGGATGATCGGGGCATCATTCGGGATACCGGGGCTTTTGATAACCTCGTCGGCATTCAGAATGAGTTCTTCGGTATGGTGTCCTTCTTCCCAGGCAATATGATGGCTGTCGAGAAGTTCCTTGTACTTGTCCTTGATGGCGGACATGTCCGAAACAAACGTCTCAAATCCTTTGACTTTTGCGAGTACGGCTGCACCTGCGCCGCTTTCGCCAGCTCCTAAAATTACAATTCTTTTCATCTACAATAATGTGCCCTTGTTTTCTAATCGACTGATTTATCTATTAGCTGCGCACATCTTTTAAAAGTTAATAATCGGGTTAATACTCTCTATCTTATTTTTAGCGTTATAATTGTTATTGCTGCCAATACAATGGTTACAATCCAAAAACGGACAGTAATCTTTGATTCGTGGAACAGTTGGTCGGGCTTGGTGAATTTCACCGTACATCCCGGCTCAATCAGACTCATCGAAGTACGGAAATGATCGTGAATCGGTGTGCGCTTGAACAAACGTTGTTTTACACCTTTCCGCTTTCCTGCCTTATAATAAGCCCGTTGCAGGATTACCGACAGATTTTCTACCAGAAATACACCGCAAAGAATCGGTATCAGCAGCTCTTTGTGGATGATGATGGCGAACACGGCGATGATACCGCCAATGGTGAGGCTACCTGTGTCTCCCATAAATACTTGTGCCGGATAAGCGTTGTACCATAAGAAACCGATAAGCGCACCGATGAAGGCACAGATATAGATTACCAGTTCTTCCGAGCCCGGAATATACATGATGTTCAGATAGCCTGCGAACTCGATATGCGACGATACGTACGCCAATATTCCTAGCGTCGCACCGATAATGGCCGAGTTTCCGGCCGCCATTCCGTCCATACCGTCATTGAGGTTGGCCCCGTTTGATACGGCGGTAACCACGATGATTGTAACGATGACGAACAAGATCCATCCGGCTGTTTGTGCATGCTCGCCCATGAAAGAAACCAGATCGGCATAATCAAGGTTATTGCTCTTGAAAAAAGGAATCGTTGTCTGGGTCGATTTCAGGTCATTCGTTCCATGTATCACTTCCATCTCCTGTCCCGGATTATGAACTTCGATATTCTCGCGAATCACTACGTCCGGACTAAGATACAGAGTCATTCCGACAATTAAACCTAAACCGACCTGACCGATAATCTTGAACTTGCCATGCAAACCCTCTTTGTCTCTTTTGAAGATTTTGATGTAGTCGTCTGCGAATCCGAGTGATCCCAGCCATACGGTGGTAATCAGCATCAGTATCATATATATATTATGCAGTTTACCCAACAACAAACAAGGGATCAGGATGGCTACAATGATGATAACACCTCCCATGCTCGGTACGCCTACTTTGTTGACGCCGAACGGGTCTGTTTTAGCATCACGCTGCGTTTCTGTGATTTGTTTCCTTTTGAGTAGGTTGATGAACTTATCTCCCCAGATACTTGAAATAAGTAACGCGAGGATAACCGCCATCAAAGCACGGAATGAAGTATATCCGAACATTCCCGCTCCTGGAAAATTGAGCTTCTGCAGCCATTCAAATAGATAATATAACATAAATAACTTGCCAATTTATTGATGTGTTGCTATGCCGCTTCTGCCGGATGAATACCGGAGCCAGTCGGCATATTAGCACAATCTATTCATTATTTAAAAATTTCTTTGAGTACTTCTTTATCGTCAAAATGATGTTTTACTCCTTTTATCTCCTGGTAATTCTCGTGTCCTTTTCCGGCGACGAGGATTACATCTCCTTTTTCTGCCAGCATGCAAGCCGTGCGAATCGCTTCTTTACGGTCGGCAATGCTTAGCGTTTTCTTCATGTCCTCCGCATCCAGTCCGGCGAGCATGTCGTTGATGATGTCTTGCGGCTCTTCGAAGCGCGGATTGTCTGAAGTGATGATGACGCGGTCGCTGGCCTTGGCAGCTTCCTTTGCCATGATGGGGCGTTTGCCCTTGTCACGGTTACCGCCGGCACCTACCACTGTAATCACTTTTCCTTTTCCTTCAAGTACTCCATGTATGGCATTCAATACATTAATAAGAGCATCCGGAGTATGCGCATAATCTACAATCGCTGTAACTCCCTGCGGCGAACGGACCGCGTCGAAGCGTCCGGCTACCGGATGAAGCGTGCTAAGGGCCACAAGCACCTCTTCTTCTTTCTTGCCTAACAGAACGGCTGCCCCGAATACTGCCAGCAAATTGGAAGCATTGAACTTACCGATAAACTGAACTGCCAGCTCATGGTTGTTGAAGTCGAGCAACATCCCTTCAAAATGAGACTCCAACACCCGCCCTTTAAAGTCGCAAAGGCTTCTCAATGAATAAGTATGGACTTTAGAACGTGTGTTCTGTGTCATCACCAGTCCGTTCTTATCGTCAAGATTGGTCAGACTGAACGCATTCTTGGGCAGCTCGTCAAAGAACGTCTTCTTCGCTTTCAGATAGTTCTCTACCGTTTTATGATAGTCGAGATGGTCGCGGGTCAGATTGGTAAAGATACCTCCTGCAAACTTTAGTCCACTGATACGTTTCTGTGCAATAGAGTGTGAACTGACTTCCATGAAAACATATTTGCATCCTTCATCCGCCATTCGTCCCAATAGACGGTTCAGCGTGATGGGATCAGGCGTGGTATGCTCTGTCGGAATCGGCTCATCGTCGATATAATTGCAAACAGTAGAAATCAATCCTACCTTATATCCGAAATAACGGAATGTATTATATAATAAGGTAGCGATTGTTGTTTTTCCGTTCGTTCCGGTAACGCCAACCAATTCCATTTTGGAAGTCGGGTCGCCGTAGAAAGTAGTAGCAATCTTTCCTACCGCATCTTCACTGTCTTTTACTTGTATATAAGTGATCCCCGCAACAGGCTCTTCCGGCATATTTTCACAAAGAATAGCGGTAGCTCCTTTAGCTATGGCAGCAGGTATGTAGGCATGACCGTCGGCTTGCGTGCCGCGCATTGCCATGAATAGTTGGCCGGCTTCCACTAGACGGGAGTCAATATTGACTCCGGTGATTTCTATGTCTGAATCTCCGGCTACCTCTACCGGTTGGATCGCTTTCAGTAACTCCTTTAATAACATCACTCTATTTAATTTTTAATCTTTAATTTTTACTTTAGCGTCAGCGTCACCGTCTGTCCCTTCTTTACGATGGTCCCGTTGGCTATCGACTGGCTTTTTACTTTGCCCACTCCGACCAGATTGACTTTCAATCCTTTACTTTCCAACAAGTAGACAGCATCTTTCGCTCCCATTCCTATTACACTCGGCACAAAATTCTGCATATTGCTCCGGCTTTCAAGAACCACAGCTTGCGGGGCGGAGTGTGTATTTCCCCACACTTCTTTTCCCGAATCGGCTACTTTTCCCTGTATATTAATCTCCAGCTCTTCCAACACCCGTTGTGTTTCGCGCATCTCTCCGGCTTTTACATTCGGAATGACTACGGAATTGGTATCAATCGCGTTGGTAAGCGGCAATCGCAGGTCTTTGGCATACACTCTTTCTGCAATCTTGCTGAATACACTACCTGCCATCAAACCTCCCGAAGCCGGCAAACCCGGTTTCTGAATAGAGACAATCATACTATATTTAGGCGCCTCTGACGGGAAATATCCGCAGAAACTAACCAGGTAGTTCGTTCTTCCCGTCTTGTATCCGGCTGCTCCTTGTGAAATCTGTGCTGTTCCCGTTTTACCTGAAACGTGGAACTGCTTGCTTCCCGCAGGCTTGGCAAGTCCTTCACCGACCACTTTCCGGAGTATTTCACGAATCTGTGCCAGGGTCTTATCCGAACAGATTTTAGGATTGATAACTTCCGTCGGGTATTCTTTCACGACTTCCCCGTCTTTTATGGCAGCTTTAACAAACTTCGGACGCACGCTGACTCCATTATTGGCTATTCCATTGTAGAATGTAAGAATATTGATCGGAGGAACCTGTGTCTCGTATCCGATACTCATCCACGGCAAAGTGGTCTTCGCAAAATAACGTTCTTTCGGACCACGGATATTCGGCTTTCCTTCTCCTGAAATCTGCAGGTGGAGCGGTTGGTCAATACTCATCCGTTTCAACCCGTCTACGAACTTCTGTGGATTGCTGCCATAGAAATGATCTATAATATAAGAGGTACCGACGTTGGACGAAACTCCCAGAATTTCAGTAACAGTCAGCTTTCCATATCCTCCACGGTGCCAGTTGTGGTCTTTCATGACACGTCCGTACATTGGCATCTGTCCGTTGCCGGTGTCTACCACATAGTCCGGAGTGATCTTGCCGTCTTCAAGAGCTACCATGATAGAGGCCGTCTTGAAAGTAGACCCCGGTTCAAGCATATCGCTGATGGCATTGTTGCGCATTTCGTAATATCCGCCGTCTTTGCCTTGCATCATGTTGACGATAGCCTTTACTTCTCCGGTAGCTACTTCCATCAATACCACCACGCCTACACTGGCATTCAGCTCTTTCAACTTGTCCACCAATGCTTTCTCGCAAATATCCTGCATACCTACGTCGATGGTACTAATAAGATCACAACCGTCAACCGGTGGCACATCAACAATGTTCAGGTATTTGTTCATTACCTTCTGGCGGTGCGTCAGTCCGTCCCGTCCTTTCAGGATGGTGTCGAAAGCAAGTTCGATGCCATTTCTGGCTCCTTTGGCAGTATCTGCATACACATCTCCCAGCGTACGGGCAGCCAGTGAACCGAAAGGTTTCTTGCGCTGATTGTAAGCCTGTTCTTTGAATCCGCCTTTATAGCGGTTCAAACAGAATACAGGCAGTCTCTTTACCTCTTTATATTGTATATAGGAGATACGTTTCGGATAAATCAGATAATTGCGGCTTTTTGCCTGGCGTCCTTTCTTGAGGTGTGCCTTGAATTGAGCCGCACTCTTGTCCGGGAATATCTTGTGAAGTCCGATACAGATTGAATCCATATTGGCATTGAGGATGGAATCCCGGCGTGCCTGATCTTTCTGCCTGCGTTTTTCATCCTTTTCACCGGACATAAAGTCCATATATATTCTGTACTCGGGCAGAGAGCTGGCCATCAGTTTACCGTCAGAAGAAATAATGTTTCCACGATTAGGTTTTACCGTCACATTCTCTTTTACGAAACGGTCAGCCACATCCTGCCAGTATTGTCGTTCAGCAAACATGGTGATGCCTGCTTTTACAACAATAGCTACTCCTATCAACGCCATCAACAGGATGACGAAGAAGTAACGGGTCATTATGTTCTTTTTATTAACTGCCACAGTATTTGTCTTTTAAACGCTTAACTATCATTTATCAACTATCCGCTATCATCTATTTAATAAGGTAAGGAGGATTGGTTGATGTTTGCAAATCGCTTTCCTTACTCGATATATAATCTTCAATGCGTGACTGGCGGCTCTTTTCCATCAGCTCCGAGCTGCGAGTCAGTGCATCGTATTTAATGTCTGTCAATTCCTTTTTCAGCCGGTCTATTTCGATCTGTTGCTGTTGACTGGCATAACGATTGTGAATGTAGAAGATGATGAATACCATGATAAGTACCAGCAACTTCGTTTGACGGCGGAAAAAATCGGTAGCCAGAATGTCTCCACCCAGAATACTCTTCAGAGAGGTGCGTTTTTTCTTCTTGCCCTCTTCTGTTTTCTTATTTACTACTTCTTCTTCCATATCTTTCTATTTCTTTTCTGCAATTCGTAATTTGGCACTTCTCGACCGTGGGTTTCGTTCTATTTCTGCTTCATCGGGAACGATTACCTTATTGTTGACAAGCCGGAAAGGCGTTTGCAAATTTCCGAAGAAGTCGGTTTCTGCTTTTCCTTCTATGTTTCCTGTCTTCATGATGTTTTTCACCATGCGGTCTTCCAATGAATGATAAGTGATTACCACCAGTCTGCCGCCCGGCTTTAAAGCTTTCGTTGCTGCCTGTAACATCTCCTTCAGCGCTTCCATCTCTTGATTTACTTCGATCCGTAGCGCCTGGAACACTTTTGCCAGTTCTTTCTTTTCGCGTTCACGACCGAAAAGCGGTTTGATGATTTCCAGAAACTCGCCGATGGTCCGGATGTATTGTCCGCTTCTGGCTTTGACGATGACAGAAGCCAGTTTGCGGCTGTTTTTCAGCTCTCCGTACAGGTAGAGGAGGTTTGCAAGACGTTCTTCCTCGTAAGTATTCACGATGTCTGCTGCTGTAATTCCGGCACGCTTGTTCATACGCATATCCAGCGCTCCGTCAAAACGGAAAGAAAAGCCGCGTTCGCTATCATCGAAATGATGGGACGATACACCGAGGTCAGCCAGGATCGAATCCACCTGTTCAATGTCGTGGTAGCGCAGGAAATTTTGCAGGTAACGGAAGTTGCTGCGCACAAAGATGAAATGAGGGTCGTTGACAATGTTCCTTTCAGCGTCCTCGTCTTGGTCGAATCCCAGCAGGCGTCCGCCTTCTCCGAGTCGTGAAAGTATTTCGCGCGAATGTCCCGCTCCTCCGAATGTTACGTCTACATACGTTCCGTCCGGCTGGATATTCATCCCGTCAACGCTTTCTTTCAGCAATACAGGTACATGATATGTCAATTCATCTTTCTCCATCTTGTCTATTATCATCGTTCATAATTTCTTCTAATGCTGCACCGAACTCTTCGGGCGGCATGAAAGGCTGTTCTGCCCGCTCTTTCGCCCAGATCTCTATCTTGTTGTCGATGCCGATAAAGCGTATATCCCCATGGATGCTGCAAATCTGCAAATATCGTTTCGGGATTAATATACGTCCGTTGCTGTCAGGTGTCACCACTTCAACGTCGCTCACAAACTGTCTGAAAATGAGTTGGTGTTTGCTGTTCCATTTGTTCAGCCTGCTGCGAAGCTCGTTCAACTCCTCGTTCCACACGCTCTCGGGGTACAGGGTCAAACAGTCCTGAAATACGTCTTTGCGCATAATAAGCCTTTCTTCGGAAGCTGCTTGTAGCTGCTTCCTGAAGGTAGCGGGTATGAACACCCTTCCTTTGGCGTCCGCCCTGGCTTCAATATTTCCTAAAAAACGTATCATTACCTTATTATAATAAGCGACCGTAAAAGTATGAAATTCCCCACAATTCCCCACAACTTTCCATAAAAAACTTTCAGAGAAGTTTTCAACAGAATGTTAAATGTCTATTTGCTTGAAAATGATGCGGCTTTGAGAGTAGTCTGCTGGTGGGGGAGTTATGGCAGTAAAACGGGAAAAAATGTCTGTATAGGTGAATTTTAAATAATAGGGTAGTGAAGACTTCTTTTGATGCAATAGGAATTTGTCCGACACCCGGGTCTCATCATACCTGACACCCGGGTGTCGGACCCATTGAGACCCGGGTGTTGTAGGTGTTGAGACCCGGGTGTCGTGCAACTAATTTTAGTAATAAAAGAAAAGGCAGAATATACCGGAGTATTTCTGCCTTTTAATCATTATCAAAACTAAAATCTGTATTAAAGAAGTATGTGATCCGAGATCACCAATTTATATAGTTAAGGTCTAGCGGAAGTCTTTCAATTCTTCCTGTAATTTCTGGCGCGTGAAGAAAATACGGCTCTTTACTGTGCCTAGCGGGAGGTTCAGCTTTTCCGCAATCTCACGGTATTTGAATCCTGAAACGTGCATGGCGAACGGAACTCTGTATTCTTTGGGGAGTTTGTTGACTACACGGTGCATCTCTTTCAGGTCGTATGCTCTTTCTGTGCTTTCTGAACTTCCGTCCTGTGGTAAATTCAGATGATAAAGATTATCCGTCTGATCGACGAATGTCTGGTCGCGAACTACCTTGCGGTAGTTATTTATGAATATGTTGCGCATGATGGTATACATCCATCCTTTGAAGTTTGTATCAGGGGTATATTTATCTTCATTATCTAATGCTTTTAATGATGTCTCCTGCAACAAATCGTTTGCTTCTTCACGGTCAGTTGTCAGTTTGTAAGCGAAGCGTAGTAATTCATCTTGTACTCCTACTAAATCTTTTCTGAAGCTTAAACTTTTCATATGTGTTGCTTTTTAAAGGTGAATATTCGTTTGTTATTTTCGATGTTGCAAGTTTACGTGAATTTCTGAAACCCGATAGGGGGAAATCCGACGTTTTTATACCCGAAAACTATCTTCGGATAGTTTTTAGGTTGTTTTTGATAGTTTTTGGGTGGTATTTTTTTATCTTCTGAACTTAAATCCTGCATTTTCTACCAAATTATTGCGATTAATAAAAAAGAACCGTTAATTTTGTGCCATCATTTTTATTTGAAAAGAATGACTGATGACTCTTTATTTTTGATTGATGTCGATAAGATACTTCGGACAAAGGCTCCGAAGCATTATAAGTACATCCCTAAATTCGTGGTTTCTTATCTGAAGAAAATTGTTCATCAGGATGAAATTAATGTATTCCTGAATGAGTCGAAGGGTAGATTGGGTGTGGACTTTCTGGAGGCATGTATGGATTTTCTGGATGCGAAAGTGGACGTGAAAGGCATTGAAAATTTGCCTAAGGATGGTCTGTATACTTTTGTTTCTAATCATCCGTTAGGCGGACAGGACGGTGTTGCGCTTGGTTATGTGTTAGGAAAACACTATGATGGGAAAGTGAAATACCTAGTGAATGATTTATTGATGAATCTTCGCGGGTTAGCTCCCCTTTGTATTCCTATTAATAAAACCGGCAAACAGGCAAAAGACTTCCCGAAAATGGTGGAGGCCGGATTCCAGTCCGATGATCAGCTGATAATGTTTCCTGCCGGACTGTGTTCGCGTCGTCAGAATGGAGTCATTCGTGACCTGGAATGGAAAAAGACATTTATAGTAAAAAGCATACAAGCAAAACGTGATGTAATACCTGTGCGTTTCGGCGGTAGAAATTCTGATTTCTTTTACAACCTGGCAAATATATGCAAGGCATTGGGTATTAAGTTTAACATCGCTATGTTGTATCTTGCGGATGAAATGTTTAAGAATCGCCACAAAACTTTTACTGTCACTTTTGGCAAACCCATACCTTGGCAGACTTTCGATAAATCGAAAACCCCTGCACAGTGGGCTGAATACGTAAAAGATATTGTTTATAAACTGTAACTGATAGAACAACTATAACAAGGAATATGGAAGAGATTATTAAACCGGTAAGCAAAGAACTGCTGAAGGCAGAATTGACGGAAGACAAACGCTTACGAATGACGAATAAGAGTAATAATCAGATTTATATTATTACTCATCAGAATGCTCCTAATGTAATGAGAGAAATTGGTCGTTTGCGTGAAATAGCTTTCCGTGCTGCTGGTGGAGGAACAGGTCTGTCAATGGATATCGATGAATATGATACGATGGAGCATCCTTATAAGCAGTTGATCGTATGGAATCCGGAAGCGGAAGAAATTCTGGGTGGTTACCGGTATCTGCTTGGTACGGACGTGCGTTTTGATGAAAAAGGCGCGCCAATTCTGGCAACTTCCCACATGTTTCATTTTTCTGATGCTTTTATTAAGGAATACCTGCCGCAGACAATTGAGTTGGGGCGTTCGTTTGTTACGTTAGAATATCAGTCTACCCGTGCCGGAAGCAAAGGATTGTTCGCTTTGGATAACCTGTGGGATGGGTTGGGAGCGTTGACCGTAGTTATGCCGAATGTGAAATACTTCTTTGGCAAAGTGACCATGTATCCTAGCTATCATCGTCGTGGCCGTGATATGATTCTTCATTTCCTTAAGAAACATTTTTATGACAAAGAGAAGCTTGTTACTCCGATTGAGCCTCTGCAGCTTGAGACTTCCGAAGAAGAGTTGAACGCATTGTTCTGCAAGAATACTTTTAAAGAGGACTATAAAATATTGAATTGTGAAATCCGTAAATTGGGATATAATATTCCTCCGTTGGTAAATGCGTATATGAGTTTAAGCCCTACGATGCGCATGTTCGGAACAGCAGTCAATTACGAGTTCGGTGATGTGGAAGAAACCGGTATCCTGATTGCTGTAGACGAGATTCTTGAAGATAAACGAATTCGACACATCCAGACGTTTATTGAAAGCCATCCGGATGCGTTGAGGTTGTCTTCTTGTGAAGGGGAAGAGGTTTTTACTCCTAAAGTGGTTACACCGCAGGCAGACTGTTCCCGTTAATTTTACGATAAAGATCAAGAGCAAAGACGTCGGTCATTCCCGATATATAATCAAGTACCGCCTGTATTCTTTCATAGAGTACGGGCGATTTTATATTGTATTGGCTGGAAACTCGGTCAATCAGGAGTTTGGAATAAGCTTCTTCCGGTGAGGTTACAGCATCTATCATTAATTCAAGCAGGGTGCTGATGACGCGAAAACCGGCCAGCTCAATATCCAGTACGTCCCGCGAACGGTAAATTTTCTTCATGGATACCTCGGCGCAGTGTTTATAGGCTGCCGCCGGACGTTCGGCAATGCGTTTGATGAGTGTTCCCTCGAATGTACCGGATAACAGTTCCTGTTCATGATCCACAAAGACACGAGTGCACTCCCGGATCAGTAAACCGATAACGGAAGAACGCAAATAAGCGATTTGTTCATTGATGTCGTTGACAATCTGGAATGTTTTCCGGAGATGCCCCTGTCGTTCTTCGCTGAAATAGGACATTAACAGTTCCTTGGTTTCTTCTGTGGTGAGAAGCTTCAGCTTGTATGCATCCTCAATATCCATCATTTGGTAACAGATGTCGTCCGCAGCTTCAACTAAATAGACTAATGGATGGCGTGCGTACTTTAAAGGATGCTCGTTGAGCAGAGTCAGCCCTAATTCGGTTGCTATTTTTTGGAAGCTTTCTTCTTCGCTGACGAAGAAACCAAACTTCGATTTGGTACCCGCAAGACTCGATGAAAAGGGATATTTCACGATAGAAGCCAAAGTGGTATATGTCAGGACGAATCCGCCTTTGCGACGTCCTTCAAACTGATGTGTCAGTATCCGGAATGCATTTGCATTTCCTTCAAAATGTGTCAAATCTTCCCATTCCATCGGAGAAAGTTGCTCACCGTTCGGCTGTTTCTCTTTCAGACGCAGCCCTTTCCCTTCGGAGAAAAAGGTGGAAATGGCTTGCTCGCCTGAATGGCCGAAGGGCGGATTGCCCAAATCGTGTGCCAGGCAAGCGGCAGCAACGACAGAGCCGATCTCCGGCAGGAAAGAATCCTGAAGTTCCGGTTGACGTTCCAGAAGCGCTTTGGCTACATCATTGCCGAGTGAACGGCCGACGCTGGAGACTTCAAGGCTGTGTGTAAGCCTGTTGTGCACAAAAACGCTGCCCGGTAGAGGGAATACTTGCGTTTTGTTCTGTAATCTGCGGAAAGGAGCCGAAAAAATGAGACGGTCATAGTCCCGTTGAAACTCCGATCGATTTTCCTGTCGCTCTTCATGGAATTCTTCCATTCCGAAACGTTTAGCTGATATTAATTGGTTCCAATTCATCATTATTGTTTACGATTTAGCTGTTTACCATTCGCAAATTGGCTGCAGGTACATTATTTAACTGCAAACTTAACTATTTTTCAGTTCAAAATGTGTATTTTCGCCCGTTAAATAGTAAACATGCATTTATGAATATTCAAGTTATCAATAAATCGAAGCATCCGCTTCCGGCTTATGCCACCGAATTGTCCGCAGGAATGGATATCCGTGCTAATCTTTCTGAACCTATCACACTGGAACCGTTGCAACGTTGTCTGGTGCCGACAGGATTGTATATCGCCCTGCCGAAGGGATTTGAGGCGCAAGTCCGTCCACGTAGCGGACTGGCGATAAAGAAAGGTATCACAGTACTTAATTCTCCGGGTACGATTGATGCGGATTATCGTGGAGAGGTTTGTATCATTTTAGTCAATCTCTCGTCCGAGGCTTTTGTTATTGAAGATGGCGAACGTATCGCGCAGATGGTGATAGCAAAGCACGAACAGCCTGTATGGAAGGAAGTGGAAGTGTTGGATGAAACGGAACGCGGAGCCGGTGGCTTCGGACATACCGGAGTATGATGAATGCTTAATCGAAAAATAGAATGAAGATAAAAATAGGATGGCTGTTCGTGACGGTGTTAGCGCTCACTTCGTGTGGGGGAACCCGTTCTATGCGTACAGCAAAAACAGCAGTGAAGGCGGATGCATCCTTTTCGGTAAAAGAATCATTGATTCCTGCTGAACACCAGCGTAAATATGACTACTTCTTTTTGGAAGCCATGCGGATGAAAGAAAAGAATGAGTATGATGCGGCATTTGGCTTGTTACAGCATTGCCTGGATATCAACCCGAACGCTTCTTCGGCGCTTTATGAAATATCGCAGTATTATATGTTCCTCCGCCAGGTGACGCAAGGGCAGGCGGCTTTGGAGCAGGCAGTGGCTTTTGCTCCTGATAATTACTGGTATAGCCAGGGGCTGGTCAGCCTGTATCAGCAACAGAACGAGTTGGATAAGGCTGTAACGTTGCTTGAGAAAATGGTAACCCGTTTCCCGTCAAAGCAGGAGCCTTTGTTCAGTCTTCTTGATATTTACAGTCGTCAGGAGAAATATAATGATGTCATTTCTACATTGAACCGTTTAGAGAAACGTTTGGGTAAGAATGAACAGCTTTCTATGGAGAAATTCCGTATTTATCTTCAGATGAAAGATGATAAGAAAGCATTTCAGGAAATAGAAAGTCTGGTACAGGAATATCCGATGGACATGCGTTATCAGGTGATATTGGGAGATGTGTATCTTCAGAATGGAAAAAAGCAGGAAGCTTATGATGCATATCAGAAGGTGCTGGCTGTAGAGCCTGACAATCCGATGGCTCTTTTTTCAATGGCTTCTTATTATGAACAGACCGGTCAGAAAGAGTTGTATCAACAGCAGCTGGATACTTTGTTGCTGAATAAGAAGGTGACTTCAGATACCAAAATCAGTGTTATGAGACAGGTGATTGTGGAAAACGAGCAGTCGTCTGCTAAAGATAGTACTCAAGTGATTGCCTTGTTCGACCGGATGATGAAGCAGGAAATGGATGATCCGCAGATTCCAATGCTTTATTCTCAATATCTGTTATCGAAGAATATGGAAAAGGAGGCTGTTCCGGTATTGGAGCAGGTGGTTGATTTGGATCCTACCAATAAGGCGGCTCGTCTGATGCTGGTTAGTGCGGCGGTGAAGAAGGAAGACTACAAGCAAATTATCAAAGTTTGTGAACCGGGTATTGAGGCCACTCCTGATGCGTTGGAACTTTATTATTATCTGGCTATTGCATATCATCAGGCAGAACAAACGGATAGTGTATTGAGTGTTTGCAACAGAGCATTGGAACATGTAACTGCCGATACCAGAAAAGAAGTTGTTTCGGATTTCTATTCAATTATGGGGGATATTTATCATACCAAGAAACAGATGGCGGAGGCTTATGCCGCTTACGATTCGTCTTTGGTGTACAATCCTTCCAATATTGGTGCATTGAATAACTATGCTTATTATCTGTCTGTGGAACGTCGTGATTTGGACAAGGCGGAGGAGATGAGTTATAAAACGGTGAAAGCCGAACCTAATAACTCGACCTATCTCGATACTTACGCATGGATTCTTTTTGAAAAGGGAAACTATGCCGAAGCCCGTATCTATATTGATAATGCAATGAAGAATGACGGCGAGAAGAGTGGTGTGATTGTGGAGCATTGCGGAGATATTTATTTTATGACCGGCGATACTGAAGGTGCGTTGAAATATTGGAAGAAGGCACTGGAAATGGGTAGCGAGTCGAAAACGTTGAAACAGAAAATAGAAAAGAAGAAATATATTGCGGAATGAAAAGAATAGTTTATCTACTGTTGGTGCTAGTGGTGTTGGCTGGCTGTAAGAGTTCGAAGCACTTGGCAACCTCGGAAACTAAGACTTCGACAAAGGCTCCGGCATCCAGTTACCTGGCTTCCAAGCTTCAGTTGACCATTCCCGGTAAGAAGGGAAGTATGTCTGTAGGGGGAACCATGAAGATGAAAACTCATGAGCGGGTACAAATCTCCTTATTGATGCCTATTCTGCGTACGGAAGTGGCACGTATAGAAGTTACTCCCGACGAAGTTTTATTGGTAGACAGGATGAATAAACGCTTTGTTCGTGCCACTAAAGCTGAATTGAAAAACGTATTGTCGAAGAATGTGGAGTTTTCCCGTTTGGAAAAGATATTGATGGATGCCTCTCTTCCTGGTGGAAAGACGGAGCTGACAGGAAAAGATATAGGAATCCCTTCATTAGAAAAGGCTAAAGTTCAACTTTATGAGTTTTCTACACAAGAGTTTTCAATGACTCCGACGGAACTGACGGCCAAATACAACCAGGTTCCCTTGGAGGAATTAGTAAAAATGCTGGTAGCTTTATTATGATGAAACGTTTCTTTGTTATTCTAATCAGTTGCCTTTGGCTGGCAGTTCCTCTTTTCGCTCAATCGAACAAGTTGATTCGTGAGCTGGAAAGTAAACGCGGTGCGCTGCAAAAGCAGATTGCCGAATCGGAATCTATATTGAAGGATACAAAGAAAGATGTGGGAAGCCAGTTGAATAGTCTGGCAGTGTTGACCGGACAGATTGAAGAGCGGAAACGCTATATCATGGCTATCAACAATGATGTGGAGGCTATCCAGCGTGAATTGGCTTCATTGGAGCGCCAGTTGAGAGGCTTGGAGAAGGACTTGAAAGATAAAAAGAAGAAATATGAAGCTTCTGTCCAGTATTTGTATAAGAATAAGTCGATAGAGGAGAAGCTCATGTTTATTTTTTCAGCAAAGAATCTGGGGCAGACTTATCGGCGTATGCGATACGTTCGTGAATATGCCACTTATCAACGTCTGCAAGGGGAAGAAATCCTAAAGAAACAGGAGCAGATACGCAAGAAGAAAGCGGAACGTCAACAGGTGAAAGCCGCCAAAGAGAACCTGCTGCAAGAACGTGAGAGTGAGAAGGGTAAGTTGGAAGAACAGGAAAAAGAGAAACGTACGTTGGTAGCTAATCTGCAAAAGAAACAGAAAGGATTGCAGAATGAAATTAATAAAAAACGCAGGGAAGCTAATCAACTGAATGCCCGCATTGATAAATTAATAGCGGAAGAAATAGAGCGTGCCCGTAAGCGTGCGCAGGAAGAAGCTCGTCGTGAAGCGGCTGCCCGTAAGAAAGAGGAAAGCAAGGAGGGAAAATCCGCTGCAACGGAGACGACCGCCAAATCGAAACCTCTCGAGGCTTATACCATGAGTAAGGCGGATCGGGAATTATCGGGCAACTTTGCCGCTAATCGTGGGAAATTGCCAATGCCTATATCCGGTGCTTACATCATCACCAGCCGTTACGGACAATATGCCGTAGAGGGTTTGCGCAACGTGAAACTGGATAACAAAGGTATCGATATTCAGGGAAGGCCCGGTGCGCAGGCACGTGCCATTTTTGATGGAAAGGTGGCTGCTGTATTCCAATTGAACGGATTATTTAATGTGCTTATTCGTCATGGTGATTATATTTCAGTTTATTGTAATCTTTCTTCTGCCTCCGTTAAAGCTGGTGACACGGTGAAGACAAAGCAGAACATTGGTCAGGTCTTTTCTGATGGTACGGATAATGGACGAACGGTATTGCATTTCCAGTTACGTAGGGAGAAAGAAAAGTTGAACCCTGAACCTTGGCTGAATCGATAATTGAATAAAAAACACGTAGAATGAAGTTAACTAAAATACTAATATGCTTGCTGGTTTTTTGGACCGGAACACTATCCGCGTCTCCTTATTTTTCGTTCAAGAAATATCAGGTAGAAGATGGATTGTCTCATAATACCGTGTGGTGCGCCCTACAAGATAGTTATGGTTTTATCTGGCTGGGTACCAGTGACGGATTGAACCGTTATGACGGGCGAGGCAATAAAGTGTACCGGAATGTTCTCAACGATAAATTTTCATTAGAGAATAATTTTGTGGAAGCCTTGATAGAGGTGGACAAAAATATCTGGGTTGGAACAAACTCCGGACTTTATATTTATGACCGAGATACCGATCGTTTCTCTTACTTTGATAAAACGACGCAGTATAATGTGTATATCAGTAGTGAGATTAAAAAGATTATCAAGACTGAAAATGGTCTTATCTGGATTGCGACTTTGGGACAGGGATTTTTTATTTATGATCCGAAAACAGAGGTGCTGACTCAAAATAGTATTCAGACGTCTTTTGTCTGGGACCTCTGTCAAAGCGCTGATCGGAAGAGGGTTTATATATCTTCCTTACAGGAAGGACTTTTGTGCTTTGACGAAAACGGCAAGTTTCTCCGGACATATGAAATCTCATTAGATATAAATGCTTCCGATAGTTATAAAGTGAACTGTATTCAGAATATCGATGGAGAAATCTGGATTGGAGCGGGAAGCAATCTGTTGAGCCGTTTGGATGAACGAACCGAAGCCATAGACAATTATAGTGGTTCGGCGTTTAATTTCGGGGCTGTTCATTGTTTGCTGAAGTATACGGATAAAGAGCTGCTGGTAGGAACGGACAACGGGCTTTATCTGTTCGATCAAAATACAAACACATTCCAGCGGGCGGATAATCCCGCCGATCCGAGAAGTTTGAGTGACCAGACTATCAATGGAATGATGTGGGATGCCGAAGGGGCCCTTTGGGTGTTGACCAATTTGGGTGGAATCAACTATATGTCCAAGCAGACTAAACGCTTTGATTATTATTCACCTGCCTATCTGTCCGGAGTGCCGGGAGCGGGGGAGGTCGTTGCTCCTTTCTGTGAGAATAAAGATGGGAATATATGGATTGGGACTCAAAGCGGTTTGTATTTCTTCAATGCTGCTACCCAAGAGCTTTCTCCTTATGCAATAGGAGGAGCTAAAAATCAAAAGTATGACATTCGTTCTTTAATGCTGGATGGTGACTATTTATGGATCGGTACTTATGCCGGAGGAATACGGGTTATCAATTTACGCACGGGAGCAGTGAAAGCCTATACTCATTCTCGTGGAATCCCCAATACGATTTGTAGTAACGATGTGTTGTGTATTTATAAAGGACGAAAAGGAGAAATTTATGTAGGAACGAGTTGGGGGTTGTGTTGTTATGACGCTGCTCGAGATAACTTTATGACCATCACAAGTGTCGGTTCAATGGTTTCTGTTGTCGATATCTATGAGGATATGTACAATCATCTCTGGATTGCGACTTCCAATAGTGGTGTGTTTTCTTACAACACAATGAATGCTCATTGGAAACATTATCGGCATGAACGGGAAGATTCGACTACGATCACCAGTAATTCGGTCATTACTTTGTTTGAAGATGCGAAAGGAACCATGTGGTTTGGTACGAATGGGGGAGGACTGTGTTCTTTTGATGCTAAAGAGAAAAGATTCATTGAGTTTGATTCGCATAATACTTTATTACCTAACAAGGTTATTTATGCGATTGAACAAGATCAGGGAGGTGATTTCTGGATATCCAGTAATGCCGGAATCTTTAAGATTAATCCTGTCACAAAAGATCATTTCCGCCAGTTCACGATTAATGACGGCTTGCAAGGGAACCAGTTCATAGCTCGATCTTCATTGAAATCATCCGAAGGAAAAATCTATTTTGGTGGGATCAACGGCTTTAATGTATTTCAGCCGGAACAGTTTGTAGATAACAAATATATTCCTCCGGTTTATGTGACTGATATCCGGTTGCCTTATCAAACCGACGAACAGGAGGTAAAGAAACTGCTTCAGTTGGATAAGCCGCTTTATATGGCTGATAAGGTGACTTTATCTTATGAAAACAATAGTTTCTCTATTCGTTTTGTCGCTCTTAGTTTTGAAGATCCGGGGAAGAACCGGTATTCTTATATACTTCGGGGAGTGGATAAGGAGTGGATTATGAATACCGATAACAATATAGCTTCTTACACAAATTTACCTCCTGGTGAGTATCTGTTCGAAGTCAGAGGATCTAATAATGATCGTCAGTGGAATGAGAACACTACCATTTTAAAGGTGGTGATTACTCCTCCTTGGTGGCGCAGTACCTTTGCTTACTTCGTTTATGTCCTCATGCTGTTGGGATGGATCGGTTGGATGGCTTGGCGATGGAATCTCCGCGTTAAACGCAAGTATAAACGGCGGATGGAAAAATACCAGATTGCCAAGGAACAGGAAGTTTACAAGTCGAAGATTAGCTTTTTCATCAATCTGGTGCATGAGATACGTACTCCGCTTAGTTTGATACGGCTTCCTTTGGAAAAATTATTGGAGAAGGAACGTGAAGGAAAAGATCTCAAGTATTTGTCTGTGATAGATAAGAATGTAAATTATCTGTTAGGGATTACTAATGAATTGCTTGATTTTCAGAAGATGGAGAGTGGCACGCTGCATCTGAATCTGAAAAAGAGTGATATAAAAGAACTTGTCAGTGATGTTTATAATCAGTTTACAAGCCCGGCTGAATTGAAAGGGATTGATTTGCAACTGACTGTGCCTGAACAAGAACTGGTGTCTACGGTGGATAGGGATAAATTAAGTAAGATTCTTGTCAATCTGATGGGAAATGCCATTAAATATGCGCATGCGCATATTGACTTGAGGCTGCTTGTCACTGATGGGGGATATGAGATCCAAGTGAACGATGATGGCCCCGGAATACCGGATGAACAGAAACAAAAGATATTTGAGGCTTTCTATCAATTGCCTGACGATAAGGTGGCCACAGCTGTAGGCACTGGCATCGGATTGGCTTTTGCAAAGTCTTTGGCAGAGGCTCATCAGGGAGATTTGCGTCTGGAAGATAATGTTGGAGGTGGTTCTTCGTTTATACTGTCTCTTCCGCTCAAAGAGTGGGAGACGGAAAAAACTGCCGATATTGTGGAAATATCCCCGGAGCATGCAGATGCTTCTGAAAGGATTTCTTCGGAGTATTCAGGAAAGAAATTCACGGTTCTGTTGGTTGAAGATAATGTTGATTTGCTGAATCTGACTCGTGAGTCATTGGCGGAATGGTTCCGTGTGTTGAGAGCTTCCAACGGTCGTGAAGCATTTGAAGTGCTTGCGAAGGAAAATGTGGATGTGATAGTGAGTGACGTTATGATGCCGGAGATGGATGGTCTGGAACTTTGCAGTAAGGTGAAATCCGAAATCTCTTATTCACATATTCCGGTCATATTGTTGACAGCGAAAACCACTTTGGAGTCTAAAGTCGAAGGACTTGAATGTGGAGCGGATGTATATGTTGAGAAACCATTCTCTGTTAAACAGCTCCGTATGCAGATCGAGAATCTGTTGAAGTTGAGGCAGTCTTTCCATAAATTGATGGTGAGCTTGGCAGGAGATACAGTTGCTGTTTCAACAACGGATTTTGCGATGTCTCAAAAAGACTGTGAATTTATAGCGAAGATACAAGGAGTAATAGCCGAACAGCTGGCGGATGAGAACTTCTCGATAGATACTTTGTCGGAACAGATGAATATGAGCCGTTCTAATTTCTATCGGAAGATAAAGGCTTTGTCCGGAATGTCTCCTAATGATTATTTGAAGACACTTCGTATGAATAGAGCTGCTGAACTGATTGTGAGCGGTACCCGGATTTCTGAAGTGGCAGCGCAGGTAGGATTTACTTCTTCCTCTTATTTTGCGAAATGTTTTAAAGCACAATATGGTGTACTGCCTAAGGAATATACCGGTCAGCCTCCGATTTCAGGTGAGGCCTGATGAAGAATGGATAAAAGCATATAAAAAAACTCCTGCCGTGCAATATCATTGGATATTCTCCGACAGGAGTAAAATATAAAATAATTAATCGAGTACTCTTTTAATTAATCGAACCTTTTCTATTTCTTTTTCTGTCCCGGGTAGGGTTCTACCATACAACGTTTTGCCCATGCTTCGTAAGCCTTTGTCATTTCCGCTACTTTTTCAGGGTGTTGTGCTGCCAGATTATGCATTTCGCTCCGGTCTTCATTCAGGTTGTATAATTCCCATTTAGCGTTTTCTCCCGGACGAACCAGTTTCCAACCGTCATTAGAAAGGAATGCACGTTCATTGTAATGTTCGAATCCAAGGTAGTCATGTCCTTCACGATGTCCGGTCTTGAAGATAGGAACCAGGCTCTTACCTTCCAATGGGATGATGTCATTTCCTTTATATTTGCTAGGATAAGTGGCGCCTGCCATATCGATACAAGTAGCCATGATGTCCATCACATGCCCGATTTCGGAAGTCGTTTTGCCGACATTCTTCTTGATACCTTTTGGCCAGTGGGCAATCATCGGAGTACAGATTCCTCCTTCATAAGATTTGGCTTTCCAGAAACGGAACGGTGTGTTGGCTACGTTTGCCCAGCGTGCTCCCAGTGAAGCGTAAGTTGTTTCCGGGCCAGGCAGTACTTCTTTGTTATGAGGGTAAACCATTTTCTCTCCTTTACGTGTCATATCAGGACGGTCATTTTCTCCTGGAGAGTAGTTTTGGCAATCTTCATTACTGCATCCGTTATCGGAAAGAAATAGAATCAGCGTATTTTCAAGTTGTCCTGTCTTTTCCAGGGCGTCGATAACTTGTCCTATCCCCTGGTCCATACGGTCGATCATAGCAGCGTGAACGGCCATAGCACGTGCATCCCATTCTGCATGTTGGTTGTCTTCCCATTTATCTTTGAATTGTCTGTCAGACAGAAAATTATCCATGTTCGGGAATATACCCAGCTGTTTCTGACGTTCGTAACGGGCGTTACGGATAGCTTCCCAGCCTACTTTATAGGTATCCTTATATTTTTCAATATCTTCCGGCAGTGCATGCAATGGCCAGTGTGGGGCTGTGTAGGCCAAATACATAAAGAATGGTTTATCGTCTTTCGCATACTCTTTCACTTCTTTCACAGCACGATCTGAAAGTGCCTGTGTGATATAGTATCCGTCGGGTACTTCTTTTACAGGTACTTCGCCTTCTACCAGACTGAACGGATCAAAATAGTCTACTACACCATAGATAGTACCATAATGGGTGTCAAATCCGCGATTCACCGGATAATGACAAAGATCAGAATAGGTTTCGTGGTATACGTGATGCGCGAGCCATTCGCGTTGGTCTTTGCGTAGTGGAGTTTCTGCGATGTGCCATTTACCTACCATGCTGGTGGCATATCCTGATTCTTTCAATACTTCGGCGATGGTTACGGCATTGCGTGAGAGTGTCCCCCGGTATCCCGGCAGATGGTCATCGAAGGTCATACGTCCGATTCCCGCCTGATGTTGATAAAGTCCTGTCAACAGGGAAGCACGCGTCGGACAACTACGGCTGGTGTTATAGAAATGATTGAAACGTACTCCTTGTTTTGCCAGTTTGTCCAGATTAGGTGTGTGAATTTCACTACCGTAGCATCCCAGATCGGAATAGCCAAGGTCATCTGCAAGAATTACCAGGATATTAGGCCTTTGATCAGACTTTTTTCCTTTGGCATTTGCAGCAGTGTTGCCGGCTATCATCAGTGCTGCCGGCAGAAGAAAAGCTTTAGAATTCATGAATATTATTGTTTAATTAGAGGTTTGTAATCCTTTGTCTCGGTTTTCGGCATACCATTTACATACTTTCTTGCTCAACTTGGTAACCAAATCAGGATGCTCATTTGCGATATTATTCTTTTCGAACTTGTCCTTTTCCATATCATATAGCTGTGCATCGCTTCCGTCGCCGTTCACTAATAATTTCCATTTTCCACTACGTATAGCTAAATGAGGGCTTCTGTCATAAGGGTTTCCTGGAAAACCGAAATGTTTGTTTCGTCCGAAGTCCCACATTAAATCGGTCTTGCGTTTGGCTTCCGATTTCCCGAGAAGCACTTTTGAATAGTTCTGCCCATCACCTTTGTAACCTTTTTCTGTTTTGATTCCGGCTATAGAACACAAAGTCGGATATAAATCTACAGCACATAATACAGACTCGTTATTTACCTGTCCGGCTTTAATTTTCTTTGGATATCTAATGATGAACGGCATACGGATACCTCCTTCATAAAGACTATTTTTAGTTCCTCTCAAATAAGCGGAACGTACAGATTTAAAGCTGGGTGCAGGACCATTGTCGCTAGTGAAAATAATGATTGTATTTTCTCCCACTCCCAGCTCATCCAGGGTTTTAATGAAACGTCCGAGTTGTTTATCCATTTCTGCAAGTACAGGAGCGAACGCTTCTTGTGTTTCCCAGCTTTTTCTTTCCTTTTGTTTGAATTCCGGTACCCAAGGGGTATGCATATCATCCGGCCAGAGATTCAAGAAGAAGGGTTCGTCTTTGTGCTTTTTTACAAACTCAATACTTTTATCTACAAAGTATTCGGTACGTCTCCAGCGTTTTACACTGTCTTTATCCGACCATATCCACTTGGTTGCAGTGATTGTCGGGTCCGGATCCGGACTTTCGTAGGTTGATATGTATTCGTCAAAACCGTAATTCTTAATAGAAGGAGCATTGTGCACGTCACGTCCGCCTCCCATATGCCATTTTCCGATGTGTCCTGTTGAGTAACCTGCATTTTGGAAGGCACGTGCCATTGAAGGCAACTTATCATCAAGAAAATTACGTTGTTCGCATCTTTTATTGGCTGCTTTGTCATTCAGGAAAGTGTTGATGCCCACTTCAAGAGGAAAGAGTCCTGTGGTCAATCCGCAGCGGGATGGAGAGCTAACCGGTGCAGAAGAGTAATATTGGTTGAATAATAGCCCGTCCTGTGCCAACTTGTCAATATTGGGAGTAGGAACGAATTTACCTCCATAACAACCTATGTCACCGATACCCATATCATCGATATAGATAATTACTACATTAGGTTTTGTTTCTGCTTGTGTGTTAGCAATAGGGAGTAGGGCTCCCAGCCAGGGTAAATGTTTTTTCAGATTCATAATTATTGTGATTTAATTAACTTTAGTTTTTCGTGATGACTTTTCGCAAAAGTAGGGAAGATATCAGAGAAGGAAGGAAAAATACTAATCAATAAAGGAAAAAAAATGGTAGAATGATAGATTTCTTCTTTCTTCTATTGAGAAAACAGGAATAGAGAAGTTCGTAGAAACCGAAAACTTCTCTATTCTTCTAATTATTTTATGATACTATCATTGGAGAAAGTATCTTGAATGGGAGCTTTACTTCGTCACGGTTTTAGTCAGTAATTGTACCCATGAGTATTTAGTGTTTTCTACCCAATTATCCGGTGAGACTTCGATAGTACCAGTTTTTGCTGTTATCTTTTGTATACAAATCAATCCTTTTTTTCCATTTGTAGTTTTGAACAGGTAAACTTTATCTGCTTGAATTGCTAAAACTTCGGAGGTTGGATCAGCTAGACTTTCTATCGGAGTTGCGTCTACTTGGGAGATTACGTTGAATTCCGCTTGCGATAAAGAGGTTTCAGCAAATAATGTGTGTTGCAAACCATTAATTGTCATCAAGCCATAATCACTTCTTTTAGCTGGTGAAACAAGAGCTGGTACTGCTTCGCTTCCTGAAGGTAAGATAATATCTCCGAGTGAGAAATCGATTTCGTCTGCATATTTCATGGCATCAGCAGCCATATAAGTGCGTCCTAAAAGCCATGTTGCATAGTAACAGCCATAATAAGCTGAAGCTGTCTCTACTATTTCTCCATCTTTTCCATAATCCGGATCGGAGAATAAAACGGAAGGAGTGATTTCTACCAGTAAATTACGTTGGTAAGTATGACCGTCAGCACCTAGAACGACTACTGTAATACAAGCGTTTTCTTTTAAAGAAGTAAATTTATAAGTAGTCTCATAATTAGCGGTTCCGTCTTCAAAAGACTGGGCCGTTTCTTCTATCAGGCTTCCTTGTATTCCAGTCTTGGAGTCTGCCTGATAAATTTCAAAACTCATGATCTCTCCCTGTACTTTGACAGTTGCCGTGTATTCTGTAACTCCTTTCTCTAATGATACTCTATTGTTCTGATCGACACCTGTAAATTCAATTTTGATAGGTGCTTCATAATCAACTTCATATTTATCTACACAACTGAATAGTCCGAATAAACTGATTGACAGAATTAATACAATTATACTATTTGTTTTCATGACTTTATTTTTTTAAGTAAACATTCTATTTAGATTAGTATCCCGGATTCTGATAGATATTCGGGCAGTTATTAACTTCATCCTGTGGTATTGGAGCCAAATTCATACGCTCGTTATAGTTTCGTGTATCTAAAGTTACCCGTTGATATTCACCATTAATTTTCTTTATTCCGACAGCTGGTAATCTCATTACATCTTTTGCTATCAGCCATCTTCTTATATCAAAGAATCGATGATCTTCAAAACAAAGTTCTACACGGCGTTCTTTGCGTATGCGTTCCCGAAGGGTTGCTTGATTATAATCTGCGGCCAATAAGTCTGTCGTAATGCCAGCACGACGGCGTACTCTGTTAAGCTGTATTATTGCTTTTTCTCTGGCTATGTTTGTATCTTCAGCTTCATTCTCCGCTTCTGCATAATCAAGTAGAATTTCTGCGTATCTCATCATTGGAAAGTCCATATAAGTAGTACCTCCTTTTCGATGATCGATACGATCATCCAGAAATTTAGTCAGAAAATATCCGCTTCCCCATCTGTATGATTTTGACAGATCTATTGTAGCTGGTTTACCGTTCACTAAAGGCCAAGTAGCACCATCACATAAGATGCTCTGTGCTAAACGAGGATCTCTGTTTGTGTAAGGCGAATTTTCATTGTAACCGGAGTTCGGGTTGATAATAGCTTTCGTATTTGATTGGTAACCGAGAATGGGCTGTGAACCGTCGAGCATATCATAACAATCTACTAGCCATTGATTCGGGCAAGTCAGTAGCTCTTTATTTACATTCCAGGGATCAAAGGCAGGCATCATTCCGTAAAGGTCATTTGCCGGTGCGCGGAGAAATCCCATGATTACCTCACCATTGGCACGAGTATTGAATAATCGTGTGTAGCTCTTTTCGGGAGTGGTCGGATCTTCATATAAACGATAGAAATCTCCATTGTCAGCATATTCAATCATATCGTAGGCAGCATTAGCCGCTTCTTTCCAAGTTACTCCGGACGCATTGTGTAAGGGACTTGCTGCATAAAGTAATGTGCGTGCCAGGTAGCCTAGGGCTGCTCCCCGAGTAGCTCTTCCGTAGTCTGCTGCATCGTATTTGTCGGGCAATACTCCCGGTTCCGCAAGTTCTTTGAATTCATTAGCAATCCAACGGACTGTGGTCTCTAACGATTCACGTTTGATTTCATCATAAAGTAATGGATCGAGTTCTTTGTCTCCGATTACTAATGCTCCGTAGAAACGAAACAGTTCGTGGTGATACAATGCACGTAGAAAGCGTACTTGATTTTTCAGGGAAATCTTTTCTGCATCCTCCAACGGTGAACGGTCTACGTTGTTCAGGAATGTGTTTGCAGAACGAATGGCCTTATAGTAGAATATCCATGGATGGTCACCGCCAATCAAACCTTTGGAAGCATCAATTCCCCCTTTGATAAACTTTTCGAGTTCGGGAATAACTGCCCCTCCGGCACGGGTTGTATTTCCCGCTCCATCGTCTGTGGCATTGTCAAGCATACAGGGGGAGCCACCGATGTTTGCTAAAAAACCAAAACTGCCGAGGCGGTCTCTCCCCATACGCATACGTGCATACAAGTCGTATGCAACTTTGCGGGTCAATGTAATGTCCGAATAAACTTTCTCTGTATCCGTAAGATCCAGTTCGGTTTCTTTCATCAGGCTATCTGCGCTACAACTGGCAAGCAGGACAGCCGTTACAAAGGATATAAATAGTTTTCTCATAAATTATTCATTTCAAACATTAGAAATTCAGGTTGATACCAAAATTTATTACTTTTTGTTGTGGATAGAATTGTCCATTACTATTGTTCGATGATTCAGGGTCTACCTTCTTTACGTTATCCCATGTAAAGAGATTGTAGGCATTCGCATATACTCTAAGTGAACGTACTCCGAATTTTTTCAATAGTTTGCGAGGTATAGTGTAACCTAACTGAATGTTTTTCAGACGTAAGTATTTGGAGTCTTTCAGCCAATAGTCGGATTTATAATAATTAGGATGCGCGGCAGTAGCTGCCTTAGTGAAACGTGGGTACGTTGCTGTTGCAGCTGTTTCTGGTGTCCATCTTCCGATATGCTCTTCGTAATAATTGCCCCAGAAATTATCCCATGCAATATCCTGTTGCAAATAGATGGATGAACGGGCAGCTCCTTGAAATAATATGCTAAAATCAATACCTTTCCAGTTCAAGCCGGCAGCAAGAGAGAAAGTCATCTCGGGTACCGGATTATAGCCGATAGGAGCCTGATCGTTAGAATCGATCACTCCATCATGATTTAAATCTTTATATTTAATATCTCCAGGTCGGCTTACTTGTCCGAATTGAACGGGAGAACTTGCTACGTCTTCATAAGAACTAAAGAAACCGTCGGAAATATAGCCGATAAACTGCCCGATAGGATTTCCCGTTTGTGACATATAGGCATAGGGCTTTACAGATTCACTTTTCTCTACAATTTCATTGTGTGCATATCCGTAAATCCCTTTTATGGAATATCCGAAATCTCCTTTTTGATCTTGATAGCCTATTTCCAGATCATATCCCTGATTTGTTACGACACCATAGTTTATGGGAGCCAATCCGTTTGAACCGGCTGCTTGAGAATATCTTTCCGGTTCACATAGGATATTACTACGACGTTCTTTAAAAAAGTCGATACTGGCAGATATTTTGTCTTTCAACCATTTTGTCTCAAGTCCTAAGTTATATTTTCGTGCAACTTCCCACGTGATATTTTCATTCGCGCTTTTTCCTTGAATCAGACCTTTAATCGCAGGATTATGTGTCTCTCCAAAAGTATAACCTAACCCCTCATCATATCCTGAACGATAATAGTAAGAGAAACTTCCCAGCTTGTCATTTCCAACTTCACCATAAGAGAAGCGTAGTTTTGTAAAACTTAAGATAGGGTTTTCTTTAAAGAAAGGTTCGTTAGTCAGTACCCATCCCATTGATGCTGCAGGAAAGAGCTGATAACGGTGTCCTTCTGCAAAACGGTTTGAACCGTTATAACCTGCGTTAACTTCGAATAGATAGCGATTTTGATAGTCATAATTAACACGTCCTACTAAAGCCTGATAGATATGAGGTACGTAAGAATAACGTCCGCCGGGAGTGGAAGTGTAACTCATATTATAAAGTATCAATCCGGACACATTATGTCCAGTGAAGGATTGTTTATAACGAACTGCTGCTTCAGCATATTTACGATGTGTAGCTGCCGTTTTATTGGTGGCTTTTGTTGGCAACACCATTTCAAGTCCTTGTTTATAAGTTCCGTTTACGGGATTATATTGATAGATATTGGGACGCTGTTGTATGCTTCGGTTATTGCTCCAGCCTGCATCGTAAGAGAATTTTCCGTCTATACTTAATCCTTTTAACAGTTTTCTTAGGTTATACTTGAATGCAAAATCTGTCTCAAGTTTATTATTGAAATTAAGAAAAAATCCTGAATAGCATAATGTCACGAGTGGATTCTGTCTCCATATACCATCGGCGGCGGCATAAGTTCCATTCGCATTTAAGATTGGGAATGCTTGAGGAGAATTGCGGTAAAACATGCCGAATAGGCGCAGTGCTTCCTGTCCGTCAGAATCATAGCCATAGGGGCGGTTCTGACTTCCGAAACGATAAGCAAGATTCACGGATACCTTGAAATCTTCAGTTAGGTTGATATCGATATTCGAACGAGTGGTGAGCCTATTGTACCTATATTCCGAATTATAACCTTCTTTGTATAAGCCTTTTGCTACATCGGGTGAGGCACCTAAAAGAGCTTGTATTGTCTCATGTTCTTTAATTTTGTCTACGTCTGTCTCAAACATACCGGTTTGAGTGAAGTATCCCACAGAGACGAAGTAACGTACTGTTTTATTTCCGCCCGATAGGTTTACATTGTATTTCTGTTGGAGACCATTTTTCGTAAACATATCTACAAAGTCATTGTCTGGGTGTGTAAATGGACTTTTCTGGGTACGATATAGATAGTTGTCATATTCTGACAGGAAAAGACCGCGAGTATTACCGGTATCGGAAGGGTCAAAGCCATCATTGATAGCACCTTCACGCATGAATCTTGAAACAGATTCTGCACTTAGGGTTTGAGATATACGATTGAAGGAAGTAACACCGAATTCAGACGAGAAAGAAATTTGAGTTTCTCCCTCACGACCTCTCCGGGTGGTTACCAATATCACGCCATTTGCTCCTCGTACACCGTATACGGCCGTTGCAGAAGCATCCTTTAACACGGAGATGGTTTCAATATCATCAGGGTCGATTTGCGCCATAGGTCGTTCTACCCCGTCAATCAGTACTAAGGGACTAGAGTCGTTCAATGAAGCGCGACCACGAACAAACATCGTAGCCTGATCACCGCCGGGACGTCCGCTCTCTTGTCGGGTTACTAGTCCCGGGATACGGCCACCTAAAGCGTTTGTGACACTTGATACAGGCATGCTTTTCAAATCTTCCGTCCCGACATTAGAAATTGAACCGGTCAGAGATACTTTTTTCTGTGTCCCATATCCCACCACCACAACTTCATCTAATTGTGCAATGTCTTCTTCCAAAGTGACATTGATAAAAGGATGATTCTTTTTTATGGTAATAGATTGTTCTATAAAGCCGATCATTGAGATAAGAAGGGTTTGCTCGGCTTCGTTGGACAATGTAAGAGTAAATTTGCCATCCAAACCAGTCACTATTCCATTATTAGTCCCTTTCTGAAGGACAGTAGCACCAATCATCTCCACTCCTTGGGCATCTTTAACAATTCCGCTAACTTTGGTTTGTGCACAGACATGCCAGATGGAGCTGGTTAAGCATATGAATAATATTATTATCTTTTTCATGTTTTCTATCTATTAAATAGTTTTGATGCCCGTTACCAACCTGGATTCTGTTGGATGGAAGGGCTTTCCTTGATTACTTTCAGAGGAATAGGATGATAATACATGTAATCCTTAAAATTGCGTGCTTCATCTACTGTAATGCGAGTATAATGAAGTCCGGAAGCACTTTCTTCTACTTTCATTCCGATAATAGGTTCTCTAAGTTGATTGCCATCCATCCAACGTCGCAAATCGAAGTAACGATGTTCTTCAAAACAGAGTTCGATACGGCGTTCTTGCTTCACTTTTTCCATGAAGTTGTTATCTGCCACCCCATTAAGAAATTTATCATTTGTTCCGAATCCAGCTCTGGTACGTATTTTTTGTACAGCTTGTGCAGCTGTCAAGCCATAGCCTTCGGGGTCTGCATTCATGCCGTAAGCGTGGTGCATGGCTTCTGCATAGGAAAGTAGAATATCAGATAAGCGAATCATCGGGAACAAGTGAAAAACGGTACCTACATTGGCCTGTCCGAAGTTCAGTGTTTTGTCCAGGAACTTGGCCAAGTAATATCCCGTATTGGTCGAACGGTTTTTCATTTGGTTGAGTCCGTCCATAGTCGTGTTATCGCTAATTCGTGTATAAATGGTGTTCTTTCCATAAACCGAACCGTCATATCCAATAATTGCTGCCAGACGCAGGTCTCTGTTATTATACATGTTCTCACCATCATAAGAATTGGTATAATCACTTCCATCTTTCATGGTAAATGCATCGATCAATTGCTGTGAAGGTACTGTACCTCCTCCCTGATCTTTTGAAATAGTAGGGGGATAATGCCTGTTTTCCAGAACATTATCCTTGGCGGCGGTGTAGAACAAGATATATTCCGGATTAGGGTTAGCATGGATAAAGATCTTGTCGTATGTTTTAGCAGTAGTAAGAGCTATCAGGCTATATTTCTTATTTCCATTCGGAGCTATTGTTCCGTCTGCATTTAGATTGATTACATCTGCACAAGCTTTGGCTGCAAGTTTCCAACGTTCCGTCACATCCGAGCCGTCAGTATAACCTAGTAATGGATCGTTATTATCTGTTCTGTTGTAGAGTGGGCTTGCGGCATAGAGTAATGTCTTAGCTTTAATAGCAAGTGCCATTCCTTTAGTCATACGGCCATAAGAACCATTCCCTCCTTCCGGATCAACTTTCAATACAGCGGCAGCACTCTCACATAACTGCACAATGTGATTGACGCAGTCCTTGAAAGAGTCTCTTGCTTTTGTCTTTAGCTCAGGATCGTCGACTTCGTAAATACGATCGACAATAGGAAAACCTCCGTAGTGTCTTAACAGGTTAAACTCAAATAGGGCTTGTAAACATTCAGTTTCCGCACAATAGGTATTTTTAAATGCCTGGATGTCTTCTTCTGTCTTATTTTGTAACACCAAATCAGCCTCACGCAAATACTTGCGGGCAAAAATAGCTTGTTGAATTCCCTTGTATGACTTATTCCAACATTCTTCAATCGGATTTGAAGAAGTGACATACCCACGAGACAACTTATGAATATCCGAATCTATAATTGTACTTATTCCATCATTGGTGGCTGCATCTAAAAAGGCATTTCCTACGTGGTTGAAGCCTTCAGGAATATATGCATACACCTGATTAATCGGTTTCAGATAGTTCTGTTCATTCGTAAAAATATCATCAGGTTGTGCCCAGTCATAGGGCATGTCATCCAGATAATCACAACCGGAAAATGTTAGTGTTGCGCTTATTGCCAAATAAATTATCGATTTTTTCATTCTGTCAGAATTTTATGGAACAACCTATACTCATGTTTCTCGTCAAAGGAGCTGCCAGTGAAGGAGCTTCAGGATCAACCCATTTATATTTTGTCCAGGTAATCAGATTCGTTCCGCTAAGGAAAAGCCTTAATCCCTTAAGATGGATTTTCTGTATCATTTTTATAGGAAAGTCATAGGCAACTTCCAGCGTTTTTAATCTTAAGAAATCAGCATCTTTCACATTTAATGTACTTATCTGCCTGTTATTAAGATTGGCATTGTCCAGTGTTGTTAAACGTGGGAATGTTGCGTTCTGGTGTTCGGGTGTCCAGTAATCAAGTTGATGCTCAAATATGGTTCCGTTATCTGTGAAAGGATTCATCACAATGTCCGAATATTGATGAGAGACTTTTGCTGCTCCCTGAAATAATGCTGTGATCGAAAATCCTTTGTAACCGACTCCTAAGTTAACGCCATACATGATTCTGGGAATGTCTCCGTAACCGATAGGTACCATATCGTTTACATCAATCTGTCCGTCTTTGTTTATATCTTCATAACGTACATCACCTGGTTGGACATCAGAGAATGTTTGTATAGGAGAGGCGGCTATTTCTTCCCATGAGTTAAAAAAGCCTTTTGCGATGTATCCTCGATTCTCTCCTAAAGGACGTCCCTGATTCTTCAACCATTCGTATGGCTGATCTATTTCGCCGTTTGCAATTAGTTCATTCGTAGAATAAGAGAATGTACCACCTATGAAATAGCTCCAGTCTGCAATATTTGAATTCCACATGGCAGATAAGTCTACTCCGTGGCTATTGATTTTGCCTATATTCTGCTTAAATTCCTTTACATTGCCGACAAGAGAACTGATTTTGTTATTTACTACATACATATCATGACGGTTGTCTTTAAAAAATTCTGCTGTAACAGATAACCGATCTGAAAATAGTCGGGTATCTATTCCGATATTCAGAATTCTAGCTTTCTCCCAAGTCAATCCGGGATTTGGAAGTATATCTTGAATGTATCCTCCAAGCTTTGTTCCCATGTTTACCCCTGTGATATAGACTTCGTTTTGCGGCCACATACGTCCCCTATAATAAAAGGCATCTACGCCGGATGAGTTGCCGACTTGTCCATAAGATGCTTTTAGCTTCAGGTAGGGCACTACTTTTTTGGCATCTTTCCAGAAAGATTCGTTAGAAACAGTCCATCCGGCAGATATTGTAGGGAAGAAACCGAATTTGTGTCCCGGACCAAATTTGTGAGATCCTTGATAAGCTCCGATAACATCGATGCCATATCTTTTATCATAATTATAGCCGAACCAACCATTTACGCTTTGGAATCGGGTTGGCAATACCATTTCATCATTGCTTTCATATTGTTCATAGAAAGCTAAAGCCGAAACTCCATGTTTTCCAAAGGTGCGGTTATAATCTAATTGAGCCACGATACCGGTTCGGCGGAAAGAACTGGTATTATCTACCTTGTTTATCATCGAGTCATCCTCGCGGGTCCGGCGGAGAACATTCTCATTCGTGGCATCCTTTTCGTAATATGCGAAAGTTATTGTACGTCTGATAGAAGAATTTGTGCGTGAATCCATAGATAAAGCAACAGATGCTTTTAATCCCTCTGTAATGAAGGAAAGATCCTGTGAGAGTTTCGTGCGGAAAGAACCATACAATTGTTTGTCCTGGAAGTAACCGGAGCGGTTTAGCATTGCCCATGGATTTTCACGGAATGCATTTCCAGCTACAATTTTTCCATCTTCTGCATTAATAACATTGCCGTATTGATCTGTATATCCTTGGTTATTGTACCATTCTGGGAAGATTCCTTGCGGTAATGTGACCAGATTTTTATAGATGTTTTCGGCTCCGCTGCCAGGTCCATTCTGACTTTGATACCAGCCATACAGATTTACATCCAGTTGGGTAGTTCGAGTTACGGCAAAATCGATATTGGAACGGATATTAAACCGTTCGGCAGAATGATTGGTACTATAATCATGTGAATCATCTGTATTGAAGTAGCCATTGTTACGAGTATACATTGCATTCACGAAATATGTACTTTTTTCTGTTCCTCCTTGGATATTAAGATTATAACGTTGACTCCATCGGATATCCTTCAAATATTTATCAGCCCAATCTACATTGGGATATAATATGGAATTAGGATCATTCTTAGCATAATTCATTATATCATAGTTCGAATATAGGGGATCCATATTGTCATTATGGCGGGCTATGTTGTGCTGTCTTGCATAATCGGCTGCATTTAAAGACTTTAACTCTTTAAGTGGTTGTTGAGCTATAATTTGAGCTGTCAATTCAACCTGCGGTTTCCCCTTTGCTCCCTTACGAGTTGTAACTAGAATAGCTCCACTGCCTGCACGCATTCCATATAAGGCTGTTGCTGCAGCATCTTTCAATACGGTAATTGATTCTACTTCGTGTGATGACAAAACAGCAAAATCCCGTTCCTGTCCATCAACCAGTACTAATACATCGGGCGAATTACTTCTTTGCCCTCTTATCCAGAATGAATTCTGTTCATTCACTAATCCACCACCTTGCACTTGTCGGGCAAAATAACCAGGTACCAGTCCGGCTAATACTGCCGAAAGATTTGTAACAGGTAGATTGCGTAACTGTTTACCTGAGATTGTGTAGGCTGAACCGTTATAATCTCCCATAGGGAGTACACGATATCCTAAATCCAAGGGTACATCTTCTTTGTTTTGGACATTTTGTGCCTGACATATCAAATAGCCAGGAAGTAGCCCAACCAACAAAATTTTTTTTAAGAACTTCATAGGTACAATTTTTAAGTTAACGTCATAGTAATTTTATTGATTATTTTGAACTTTATTCATTAATACTTTCATCCAGTATCCTCCGATCACCGAACGTGCTCTAAAGCCTACCCATCGTCCACTGTCGGTGTGATGCCAGTCACTGATAGGCACACGTGATACTGTTTCATTGATATATTTATAAACAGGATCAGAGAATTTCTGAAAAGTCTCTTTGTCTGAGGACATAGCCGCTGTCCACATAATCCAGTCAGATTTTGTGTATTCTTTACGAGAGTCCAAAGGAAGCCCGTAAGAATTCTGCTTTGTTAAATAATAGTCAATTTCTTTTCTGATTACGTTGTTAGGAAATAAATCCAAATTCCACAATTTATCCCAAACCATGTTATATTTTTGGCTCCAAGTGTTTTTACGGTCAAAAGCTAAACGGTAATGGTCACCTTCATTTGCCATTTCTTCCCATTTCACCGCCATTTTTTTAGCTATCGCTGCATATTTATCAGCTACATCATTCAGTCCGAGCATACGGGCCATCTCGCTATATCCGGCTACACCCATGATCGCTTTTACAGAAAGATTGGCATTGTGCGCCCAATGTCCGGCGAAGTCATCCGTGCAGAGTTGGTTCTCCGGGTCCTGTCCATACTCGACTAAATAATTAGTCCATGTAGTCAAAATGTCCCAATATTTCTTAGCATAATCTGCATT